>JAFGDC010000504.1 GCA_016932295.1 candidate division CSSED10-310 bacterium | reverse complement strand
TTCAACGGCTTGTTGCGATTCACCGTCGCTTCTCTGAGTTCATCGATCCCCAGCGGCGCAGTGTGCCTGGTCGTCACGCTCACGTCGGAATGCCGGAGCAGTGTGCCGGCCACGTGCAATTCGGACTGGACCGCCGCGTGCAGGCCGAAGGTCCGGCGCAGGAAAATGGTGCGCTGGAAATGGTTTTCTTGACATGCACGAGACGGAGCACTATCGTCAGCACATGGTACCTTTTGGCCGGATGATCGGACATGATGTGCAGGAAGTGTGTTCAGTGTCATGACAAGCACCCCGAATCGATCCGGGAGGAGCGTGAAATCCCCCGCTCCTTGTCTTCTGATCGCGGTATCGAGAACTCACGGTTTGCCTCCCGGGTGCGATGATTACGCGACAGTACAGACCGAAATGGATCCGAAACAATCCAGCAACTCTTTGATTTTACTGCATAGTGTGGAAATCGCCAGAGACTGATACAGATGGATAGGCAATCGTTGGTTCGACGGCTGCGGAGCGAGTATCGGGAACAGTACGACTGGTTTACCTGGTGCGACGATGCCATGGCCCGGCGCATGTCGGCAGAGCGTGGAGCGTTGCTGCAGCGTCTTGCCGCACGCGTGGAAATCGGCTGCAACGGTACCAAGCTGGACTGCCGCCGGCTGTCACCCGGCTGCCGCTGCTGCGCCGCCGGTGCCTGGTCCTGTCTGTTCGTAAACGGTATCTGTGACGCAGGTTGTTTTTTCTGTCCTGCAGAACAGCGCGACATCGGCCAACCGATCACCAACGGATTGACGTTCAGTGCCCCGGAGGCATACCTGGAATACCTGGTGCTGGGCGGCTTCAGCGGGGTCGCCTTCAGCGGCGGCGAGCCGCTGCGCACCGGTTCGCGCACCATTGCATTCATGCGCGCCGTCCGCCGACGGTTCGGCGACAGGATCTACCTGTGGATGTACACCAACGGCCGCCTGGTGAGCGAAGAATGGCTTCGGCGCCTGCATGATGAGGGGCTTGACGAACTTCGTTTCAATATCGTCTCGTCCGGATACGACCTCGGGAAGGTGCTGCTGGCCGGCCGCTTCATCACTCGCATCACCATCGAGATTCCCGCCATCCCGGAGGACGAGCCCTTTCTGGCCGGCCGATTGGAAGCAATGGGAGACGCAGGTGTGGCGCATCTGAACCTGCACCAGTTGCGTCTCACTCCGTACAATGCCCGGCGGTTCAGGGGGCGGCCGTATACCATGCTGCATGGTGAGAAAGCGACCGTCCTGGAATCGGAGCTGGCGGCGCTGCGCATCCTGGAAGCCGCCCAGGACCTGCCGTCGGCGCCGGCAGTGAATTATTGTTCCCATGTCTACAAGCATCGGTTCCAGGGGGCCGGGATGCGCGTCATCGCGGCCCGGTTGATCCGGAAGGGCTGGGAGGATATCACTGCCAACGGTTACCTCAGGCGGCTGGAGATGCGGTGCGCGCCGGATCTCGCGGCGCCGGTGGCGGCCGCGCTGGAACAAGCGGCACTGCCGGCTGGAACCTGGATCATGAACCGGCCGGGCGTCGTCCTGTTCGCCGGGGTCGCCTGGGACCACCTGCGGGCGGCGCTGTGCGAACCGGCTGCCGCCGGGGAACGGGCGGCGGTGCCGCGGACGATGGACGGTGCTTCGGAATTCTCCCGCAACCTGATGGAACAGTGCAGATTTTTTGTCTCATACGATGCCGCCGCCATCCGGTCCTCCCTTTCATTCAAGACAATGTTCACCGAGTTGCGCTTGACCGAAGACCACTCGGTGTATGTGGAGCGGTTGGAGGTACTGAAGCACGTTTCGCTGACGCCCGCCGGCGTGACCAGTCTCATGGCCGGCGAGTCGCCCTGCCCGGTCCCGGACCATGGCGGCGGGATTGCATTGTGTTCCTGCGAGCACATCCCCGCCGGCCTGGCGGAATATTACTGACACGAATACTACGCACCCATGCCAGGCTTTTCTGCAGGGTGGATGTTTTCAGGCAAACCGCTAGAATCAAGTGAGGCATGAAACCGGGAGGTGGTTCGTGAGAAGGTGGCTCTTGTGCCTGGCCGCGGGAATGTTCGGTGGCTGCCTGGGAATGCCGGAGACGGTCAGTCCGGTGGATGGCTTCGATCTCGATCGTTACCTGGGGAAATGGTACGAGATCGCCAGGTTGGATCATTCATTCGAACGTGGCCTGGAGAAGGTGTCGGCGGAATATACATTGCGGGAAGGCGGCGGGATCACGGTCAGGAACCGAGGTTATTCGAGAGAAAAAAACAAGTGGCGGGAGGCTTCGGGCAAGGCGTTCTTCGCGCGCACGCCCGGCGAAGGTTACCTGAAAGTGTCGTTCTTCGGTCCCTTCTATGGATCCTACGTGATTTTCGAACTGGACAAGGAGAACTACCAGTACGCGTTTGTCTGCGGTCCCGACACCTCGTATCTCTGGCTGCTCTCGAGAACCCCCGTTATTGACGAGAAGCTCAAGACCAGGTTCATCGAGAGGACGCGGGAACTCGGTTTCGACACCGGCAGGCTGATTTTCGTGAATCATGGGTAACATTGTGTCCGGCTCAATCCACGCGCCTGGGCGGCTCGTGTCCGGAACCACGGGCGTGACCGGTTCGCCGCCGAGCATCCGAGCCCGCGGCCGGGAATTGTGCACGGTGCTTCATGGCGGTATCGCCCACCTCCTGGCGCCGGTCATGTTGCTGGCCGCGACTCTCATTGGCGTTGCCGGGGTGGAGGCCGCGACCGCCGAAGATCTCGTGACGGCGGCGATGGAACAAACCGGCCACCTGGTGACCTACGACGGTTCCTACCGGAGGATAGGGTATCCCGGTGGTGACGTTCCGGATACCATCGGTGTCTGCACCGATCTTGTCGTGCGCGCTTACCGCGCCATCGGCATTGACTTGCAGCAGCGAGTCCATGAGGACATGTCGGTGGCTTTTCATGACTATCCCGCCCTCTGGGGACTCACCCGGCCGGATCCCAATATCGACCACCGGCGGGTTCCCAATCTCCAGACATTTTTCGGGCGCCAGGGAACCACCCTCGCGATAAGCACGGATCCCGATGAATACACGGCCGGTGACCTGGTCACCTGGATGCTGCCGGGCAATCTGCCGCACATCGGGATCGTCGGATCCGCCCGTTCGGTCGATGGCCGGAGGCCGTTGATCATTCACAATATCGGCCGTGGCCCGGAAGCGGCCGACATGTTATTTCGATATCCGATCACCGGACATTACCGATATCCTGGGGAGGCGCCGGGAGATCCGGGGAGCCCGGCGATTGGTGGGGAAGAACCGGCAGGTTCAGTCACAATACCCGAAAGGAGGCAATGATGCTCACCAGGCGGCTCGTTGATACCGAAGTCATGCCCAATGCTCATAACGTGGATGCCAGGAATGTATACAACACCAAGGACGCGATGGTCACCGTGATCACCCTGCGTCCTGGTCAGGCGCTGAAGCGGCACATCACCCCGGTCGATGTCGCCTTTTACGTGCTGAGCGGCGAAGGGATCGTGGAGATCGGCGAAGATCGGCTGAAGGTTTCCGCGGACACGCTCGTGGAAAGTCCCAAGGACATCGTTCATTGCTGGTACAATGAATCCGAAGCGCCGTTGCGGTTCATGGTCATCAAGGCGCCGCGGCCGGCGCGTCCGACCGTGTTCGTGGGTGACTGATTCCATACGGCGCTCAGGCCGTGGAGACAAGCCGCGGAGGGTGATGCTTTGTAGTTGAGCCCCGCCCGGCCGGTTTTCCAGGCGGCCATCGCCTGCGCGTGCATGCTTTCCACCGGCCATTGTCCCGTCAGTTTCATTGTGGACGCAT
>JAFGDC010000056.1 GCA_016932295.1 candidate division CSSED10-310 bacterium | reverse complement strand
GCGCAGCGCATTGACTCGGACGGTAACATGCCATGGGGAATCAACGGTCGTATCCTGTGCAGCCAGGAGGATGGTTCCAGGAACTGCGCCAAGGCGGCGCCCTGCGCGGCCGGCACCGGCGGCGTGCTCGCCTGCTGGAGTGATGACCGGGATGGCGGCGCCAATGCGTTGTATGTCATGGGCGTGGATTTCGACGGGCAGGTCGGCGCCCCATGCGGCACGCTGCCGTCTCCGACTCCGGCTCCGACCATGACGCCCGAGCCCACTGATACCCCCGAGCCGACATCGACGCCTGAACCGACGGCAACTCCCGAACCGACGCTGACCCCCGAACCGACGCTGACTCCCGAACCATCGCTGACGCCCGAACCGAGTGCGACCTGGTCGCCGGTGTCAACCGCCACTCCCGCGGTCACGCCGACTCCCACGCCGGAACCGAGCCCGGCATCGGTGCCTGCCACCGGGTTTGGCGGCGCCCTGGTGCTTCTGCTCGCGGTCTCCGGATTGCTCTCGCGCCGGCTGATCCGGAAGCGATAATACGCTACATTAGACAACTCACCCCTCCCCTTGCCGGGAGGGGTTTTTACCGTTCCCCACGTATGAACACCACGGAGGGCGTACTCCGAAAGCACTGCCTTTCGCTGGGAAACGTTGCATCCAATGCCTTGCGGCGACAATACCGGGGGCCGGAGCACGAAAGCATATTCAGTATCTAGATCTCAAGTGAAGCAAGTGATTTCAGCCTCAGACAACAAACGCATGCAGGTGGGGGGCGTGTTACCGCAGCATCGCAACCACGGTATGACCTCGTTGGGTGGAATCCCATGACAATCATCGTCTCAGCCTGTAACATCATGGAAACGGTTGATTAGCGTTGGTGTATCAGAGCCGGCCGGACCGGGCCGGAATGAATGGGAGGAGCGATGAAAGGAACCGGCCTGATGCTGGTGGCGGTCCTGATGACGGGGATGCCGGCGGTGGTGTCCCTCGGCGCGGCGGAACCGCTTACCGCGGAGCAGATAATGAGCAAGGTGGAGGATCTGTTATGGGGCGACACCATGTATTCCCGTGCCAGGATGATCATCACGACCCCCGATTGGGAACGGACGCTCACCATGGACAGTTGGAGCGAGGGAACCAGGAAGTCTTTCATCAGGATCCTGGAGCCGCGCAAGGAGCGTGGGGTGACCTTCCTGAAGCTGGAATCGCAGATGTGGAACTACCTGCCCCGTATCGACCGGGTCGTGCGGATACCGCCTTCCATGATGATGTCGAGCTGGATGGGGAGTGATTTCACCAACGATGACCTGGCGCGCGAATCCAGCATCAGCGAGGATTACATGGCTGAGTTGCTGGGCAGCGGCGTGCCCGTGGATGGGATGTATCATCTGAGTCTGACTCCCAGGCCGGATGTGGGAGTGGTGTGGGCGCGGCTGGAATTCGACGTGCGCGAATCCGATCTGATGCCGTTGAAGGCCCGGTATTACGATGAGGACGGACAGGTAGTGCGGGAGATGACCTATGCTGATTTCAAGCAGATGGGAGAGCGGACCATCCCAACCAGAATGACGGTGGAGCCCAGGACGGAACAGGACAGGGGGCGCACGACCGAGTTGGTGCTTGAAGAGGTGCGGTTCAATGAAAAACTGGACGAGGACCTGTTCACCGAGCGGAACCTGAAGCGGGGGATGCCTTAAGTGGAGGGATGCCTTGAGTTTGTTGTTTAAAATCGCCTGGCGCAATGTCTGGCGGCATCCCCGTCGCTCCATCCTGACCATGGCGGCCATCGCCTTCGCCGCCGCGATCCAGGTGGTGATGATGGGAATCCAGACCGGCAGCTATGGCCAGATGATCGACAATGCCGTGAAGATTCACACCGGTCACCTGCAGTTACAGCATCCCGGGTACCTGGAGGACCGTAAAATGACCCAGGTGCTTCGTGACCGGGACGGGCTCCAGGCGCTGCTCGAATCCCGGGAGCGGGTGGTGGCTGTGGCCGCGCGGGTGAATGCGCCGGCGCTGGTGAGCGCCGCCAGCAATACGTTCGGCGGTATGCTGATGGGCGTGGAGCCACGGGCCGAGGCGGCCGTCTCCACCATCGCCGCCAAGGTGCGCGACGGCCGTTACCTGGACGATGCCGATCCCTATGGCGCTTTGGTGGGTGCAACACTGGCCAGGAATCTGGGGGTCGCGGTCGGTGACGAGATCGTCTTCATGGGACAGGGTGCCGACGGCGCTCTTGCGGCCAACCTGCTGACCGTGCGTGGCACGTTCACCAGCGGGTTCTCGCAATTGGACAAGAGCGGCGTCTACCTGCCGCTTGCCACTGCGCAGGAGGAGTTCGCATTGCATGGCGCGGTGCATGAGATGGTGGCCATGGTGGATGATTTCAAATACATCTGGGCGGTGCGCAACACGTTGAATGAAGCTATCCGGGAGCAGGGAATAGCGGATGTCACGGCGTTGAGCTGGGACCAGATTACGCCGGAAATAAAGGAGGCGATCCAATTGGATGCCATCAGCGCGTACATTTTCTTCCTGGTGCTCCTGCTCATCGTCGCCTTTGGCATTCTGAACACCATCCTCATGGCATTCTTCGAGCGGATACGGGAATTCGGGGTGATGCTGGCGATGGGTGCCACCAGGAGGCAGTTGCAGCGCCTCATCTACATCGAGACCATGCTGCTGGTCTTCGTGGCGGTGGCGGCCGGCGCCGTGCTCGGTTCAACCGGAAGCCTGCTGATTCAGCATTATGGAATCCATTTCAGCGGCACTGACGAGCTGATGGAGCAATGGGGCATGTCATCCACCGTTTATGCGAGGTATTCCATATTGCACGTGATGATTGCATCCCTTACGGTGGTGCTGATCAGCTCCATCACCACCCTGTCACCCATCATGAAAATCGGCCGGATCAATCCGGTCAGGGCCTTGCGGCACATCTGAGGCAATCATGAACGGTATTTTCCTGCGGTTGGCATGGCGCAACATCTGGCGCAACCAGCGGCGGAGCCTCATCCTGGTCGGGGCCATCCTGATCGGCGCCGCCGGTTTGAGCTTCTCCCTGGGGTTCATGAACGCCTACCTGATCCAGATGACGTCCAACGCGATCGATTACGACCTGGGATATATACAGGTTCATGCCAGCGGGTACCATGACAATCCCACCCCTGACCGCACCTTCACCATCGAGGACCAGGTGGTGCGGGAACTGGCTGACCGGGCGGATGTCACGGGACTCTCGCGGCGTCTGCGTACTACCGGCCTGGCCAGTAATCCGCGCTACTCGAGGGGTATACAGATCGTGGGCGTCGATCCACGACGGGAAGGCGACGTCTCGCTCGTTCCGGGACGGATGATCGAGGGCAGGTATCTGGAACCCGCGGACCGGAACGGAGTGGTCATCGGCCGGGCTTTCGCGGACAAGCTCAAGACGCGCCTTGGCAGGAAACTGATCCTGATGTGCAGTGACCGGTCCGGGCAGGTGGCCTCGGAAGCCTTCACGATCGTGGGCATGTACGAGGGGCCGCAGACGGAGTTCGAAAAAAATTACGTCTACGTCTCTCTCTCCGCCGCGCAGCGGCTGCTGGCGGTGGGTGAAGCGATTTCAGACCTGGTGTTCAGGCTGTCGCCGGAGGACGATCCGGACCAGGTGGCGGCGGCGCTGCGGACGTTCCTTTCAGGCCGCGGATTGGAAGTGATGACCTGGATGGAGATGGAGCCGCTCCTGGTGCAGATGACGGTGCTGTTCTCGCAATCGAGCTTTTTGCTCTTCCTGATCATTTTCATCGCCATGGCCTTTGTCATCGCCAATTCGTTTCTCATGGCGGTGATGGAGCGGATCCGTGAATTCGGCCTGATGAAAGCCATGGGTGTCAGGCCGCGGCAACTGGTGAGCCTGATCCTGTTGGAGAGCTTCATGCTGGCCTTCATCGGCAACGGCCTGGGGCTGGCCATCGGCGGCGCGCTCACCAGGTATTTC
>JAFGDC010000503.1 GCA_016932295.1 candidate division CSSED10-310 bacterium | reverse complement strand
GGCCGTTTCATCAGCCAGGCTTCCAGGAGAACCATGGAGAGGCTTTCGTACGGACTGGGCATGATCAGCGCCCGAGCCGCCGCCACCGCGGCGAATTTTTCATCCTCGGTGACCACGCCCATGGGAATGATGTTGACATGCTCCTCGATGGTGAGCGCGCTCTTACCCGCCAGCACCAGGTTGAGGGTCGGGTTGACCTCGCCGATGTAACGCAGGAAGAAGTCGATCAGGCGGAGGCAGCCTTTCTCCCGTTCGATTCGGCCGACATAGATGATGTAATCACCCAGCAGATCGAGCCTGGTGCGCATCACCTCCGTATCCACCTTCCGCTCCAGGGAGATGCCCACACCCACCACCGGACCTTGGGCGGGTGGTGTGGCGGAGATGTCATGGATGAGTTTCTTCTCTTCGGGAGAGTTGTAGAGAATGCGCGCGGGGATGGAGAAGAAGCGTTTGAAGATACGCAGGTGAATGGCGCGGTCGTGTTCCGCGGTGGGTACCAGAATGCTCTTGGCGGGGGCGATGGTAATGCCGTGGAAGCTGGTCCAGTATCGATAGCAGAAGAAGACGAGTGCATCGTAGTCGCCGTGATGGGCGCGCAGATAGTCGGTCAATTGGGGCGCCACAGGGCCGTGCTCCTCCACCCAGGCGCGCTCGTCGCGATCCGGGTGGCGGTGGAAGCAGACCTGGTTGGAAAGGCGTTGGAATGATTCCTCATCGCGTTTTCGTTCCACGTGGAACCGACGCACCGGCACGCCGTTCACGTTCTCCATGCCGGTTGGATAATCATTCTCCCAGGTGAGATATTCAATGGCGGTGGTGGTGATGACCTCCACCTCGTGGTGCGCCGCCAGGCGCTCCACCACCCAACGGCAGTGCAGCTCGGCGCCGCCCGCCACTTCCACGCCGTACCGCTGGATCACGAACCCGATGCGCATATCCCCTCCGGCCGAAGTAAGTGGTTACTCGTCCCCGGGCGGGTCGCGCAGATCCACCATCTTCTCCAGGGTCTTGCCGCGCTTTTCCAGGAAATCCTTTTCGCGTTCCAGCAAATCGCAGCGGTTTTTCAGGGCGTTGACCTGGAGCTGCAGCCTGGTGGTCTCCCGGACCAGGTTGTGGAGGAGATGGGTGAAATAAAGATTGAGCTGCGCCTGCCGGTTGAGGACATGATCCGTATAGAGCCGGACGAAGGGTCGCACCAGTTTTTTGGCCAGCACGATAAGCCCGGCCTTCAATCCGCCGCGATGGGACTTGATGCGGTAATCCACCCGGATATTCCAGTTGTGGTTGGGCTGCAGCAGCTTGCCGAGCAATTCCGAATCGATCTCGGCCTCGTCCGCATAACCCTGCAGGCGCAAGGTGGCAATCTCTTCCACTTCCTCGTCGGTGTAGATGCCCAGTTCGCGCTTGCGTTGGATACGCTCGCGAATGGTTTTCATTATCTCGACGACATCCACCTCGCCGTCGTTGATCACTATCAGGTCGTCATCCATGGCGCCGCCTCCCGCAACTGCAAGCCGTTGGAATGAAAAGAGTCTACACGACAACGCCCGGGGAACGCAATGAGGTGACACGGAATCAGATCAACCGCCCGCGATCCCGGTCCTGTTGACACCGTGCATCCCCTCGCCTAGCCTTGATCGCGAACCAGAGAACAATAGTACGGAGGTGATTCATGTCGGATTTAAGGGAACGCATAATGGATATCCTGAAGAAACCGCAACTGGCGGTTCTGGCCACCATCACCGACGAGGGCGCTCCCTGGTGCCGGTATATCATGATAGCCACCGGCGATGATCTCACCATGCGGTGCGCGACCTTCACCGGTTCGCGGAAAGTGGCTCAGATCAAGGCCAACCCGGCGGTGCATCTCACCTGCGGCGCCGGCGGCGCGGACGGGATGGGACCATATTTGCAGATCAGCGGCACGGCGGAGTGTTCGGTCTCCACGGAGGAGCGACAGGGCTTGTGGAACGAGGGATTGTCCGGCTACTTCAAGGGACCTGACGATCCGAATTTTTGCGTGCTCATCATCAAGCCCGAGGTCATCGAGTACATGGGCATGGGCAAGATGTTCCCGGAGGTATGGCACCGCCACGACTGAGCCCTGTCGATGTCCCACTCTTTTCTTCCGGCCGGAACACGGTGTCCGGCGGCATCCCGTGCCCGGGCCGTTCATGCCCGTTCCGCCGACCGGCTGGTCATGGCTGATCCCGCGGGATCCCGGATCACATGAACGGCAGCGTCTTGCTTTTCATCGCCGCTGATGGGACCATGCGCACCGGGAGGATATCATGCGCTACCAACTGGCCGCCTTCGATCTGGACGGAACCCTGGTGGATTCGGTCGATGATCTGGTTCATGTCATGGAATTGCTGTTGGCGGAAACAGGCCGGCCCGGGCAGTCCGCCGAAACGCTGCGTGGGTACATCGGCTGGGGTATCCGCACCTTTGTCCGGCTGGCGATGCCGGATCTGCCACCCGCCGGCCTGGACCGCATGGTGGAAGCATTCCGCCGCATCTACTGGGAGCATCTCGTGGACACCACGGCTCCCTTTCCGGGTATCATCGACATGCTGGATGCATTGTCGGGATTGACCCTGGCGGTGTTCACCAACAAGGCGGATGATTTCACCCGGGAGATTCTGCGTCGCCTGGGGCTGCTCGATCGTTTCGCGATGGTCGTGGGCCTGCAGTCGGTGACCAGGCCGAAACCCGATCCGGAAGGTCTGTTCCTGCTTCTGCGGGGCTGTTCCGTGCCTGCCGCCGCGGCGCTCTATACCGGCGATAGCGCGCTGGACATCCAGGCCGGCCGGGCGGCCTCGGTCATTACCTGCGCCGCCGCCTGGTCACCTATCCGGCCGGTGGCCGAGGTACTGGCGGCGGGTCCTCACCACGTGCTGAATCAGCCGGCGGACCTGGTCGACATCGCACGCTCCTGAAGCGGCCTTCACGCCTTCCCCACGATGGTCGCTGTCGTTTCATCGAGGGTATCGCCGCCGGGGTTTCCTGGTTCCGGGGGATAGAATCCGAACGTCTGCAGCGCTTCCAGCTTGGGCAGTATGTTGCCTTCCAGGTCGATATGGAAGAATCCCGGAAAGATATCGGGATGCGTGCGCACGAACTCGAAGTAGGCGCGATGCGCCGGCGCCACTTCCACCCGGGCCGATCGTCGCACCTCGTGGCCGGTGATCATATATTCCGGGAACAGTTCGGGACAGAATTCCAGGCGGCTCGTGTCGCCGTCCGGGCACAGTTCGCGGAACAATTGTGTCTGCGGCAGCAGGCTGAGCAGGGATGGCAGTATCCGGGCACCCATCATGCGGAACGAGATCATCTGGAACAATGACTGCTGGAAGTCTTCCTCGGTTTCGAACGGGAATCCCCAGATATAGAAAAGGTCCACGTGGGGGAAGGTGGCGATGGCATCGGGTACGGTGGCGAGCGCTTGGGCCACGGTGAAACATTTCCTGACCCTCTTGAGGATGCGGTCGGCGCCGGATTCGATGCCGTACCGGATTTCTATACAGCCGCTGCGGGCCATTTCCCGCATGGTGTCGCGATCGGTCAGGTTGACCCGGCCGAAGCATTTCCACTTGATATTCATGCCGGTGTCTCGCACAGCCCGGCAAAAGGCGGTGACCCGTTCCCTGGAGCAGACGAAGTATTCATCCTGGAGCAGGAACAGGTCCACTCCGGCAAGGCGATTGAGGAGCCTCATTTCGGCAATGATGTCATCAATGCTGCGAAAGGCGGGGGAACGTCCCCAGATGGGCGCGACGCTGCAGAAGGTGCAGGGGTAGGGACAGCCGCGGGAGGTCACCATGCCGTACCCCTGGTAGCGGGAGAGATCGACGGCGTGAAAGGCGGGCATGCCTATGCTATCGAGGTCCTGGATGCGTTCGCGGTCGGGCGTTTCGATCACCGCGCCGTCCCGCCGGAAGGTGATCCCTTTGACTCCGGCCAGGTCACCGTTGCGTTTCAGGCAGTCCACCAGGTCCGGCACGGTCAATTCACCCTCGCCCCTGGCCACGATATCGATCCAGGGGAAGCGTTCGATGATGTGACGTTCGACCGCGGTCGGTCCCACTCCGCCGAGGATGATCGTATGTTCCGGGTGAGCCTCTTTGTAGGAACGCATGGCGATCAGGGTGAAAGGCAGCAGGTTGCCCATGCAGCTTATCCCCAGTATGGGCGCCGCGCCGGTCAGGAAATCAGCGATGGCCTCAACGGAGAATGGATC
>JAFGDC010000055.1 GCA_016932295.1 candidate division CSSED10-310 bacterium | reverse complement strand
GAGGGCGTGATCTCCAAAAACATGCCTCCACCATCGAACAGTTTCTGGGTCTTTTCTCCCGGCTTGGTGTTGCGAATCCGGGTATCGGTCAGTGCCATGGGGGTAGCTCCTTTCGGGGGTCCATCCTACCCCCAATAGCGCCCCCTGGATGTCAACGGTTACCCACGGTGGCTCTCGGACAACGACTGCGTCATAACCCCCTGAAAAACAAACATCCGGTGGACATCTTCAGACGCCACCGGACGTTCATTTCATGGAGATGATGGGGATCGAACCCACGGCCTCCAGAGTGCGATTCTGGCGCTCTCCCAGCTGAGCTACATCCCCGTTGGGCTGCGTCAATCTAATGGAGAATTCCCCGCCTGTCAATCAAATATCAACCGCGTTCCGCCTCCTCTCCTTCCCTCCGGCCGCCACCCGATACAACCAATGACCACCTCGAAACCACCATCCCCCACCGACACCACCAAGCCCCCGGCGACCTCCAGTCCTCACCCCGCCACCAGCAAACATCCAGCGACACCACGCCCCCCATGTCATCCAAGGCCGGCACCAGACCGAGCTGTAATCGCTTTTGAAACCAGCCGCCGGATCGTATATAAAAGATCATGCGATCCGGCCAGACACGGCGCTGCAACAACGGCTTGGCCAGCGACACTCCGGGATTGTCGCATCGATTATCGGCCGGTACTGGAATTCAAATGGAAGAACGACTCTCCAGATTGATGAAATGGGCACGAGGCGACTCCGCACCACCCTCCCGCCTGGAACTGCACCTGACCAACCGCTGCAACCTCTCCTGTCTCTCCTGCTGGGCATGGTCCACCGCCAAACCACCGGAAGACAGACTCGACGACGCACGCCTGCTGACACTCATCGATGAAGCCCATCTCCTGGGAATCAGGGACTTCTGGCTGGTGGGAGGCGGCGAACCACTGCTGCGCACGAATACGTGCCTGGCGGTCCAGGACCGGATCATGCAAGGCGGCGGGCGCGGACACCTGGTCACCAACGGCACGCTGTTCACCGGCACCATGCTCGAATGGCTGGTGACGAAGGGCTGGGAAATGGTGGTGGTGAGCGTCGACGGTCCCGACGCCCCCGTCAACGACCATCTGCGCAACCGGGCCGGCGTCTTCGACACCATATCGAAGTCGCTGCTCAGCCTGGCGCACCTCAAAAAAACACATGGCGTGGAAAAACCCATCGTGCGGATCAACACCGTTATCAGCGGACCCAACATCGACCGCCTCGACGGCATGCTCAACTTCGCCGCCGTTCACGGCGCTCGGGAAGTGCTCTTCCACTCCATGAACGTTCTGTCTCCGCGCGGCGCTGAACTGCAACCGACGGCCGGGCAAATGGTCAGCCTGCGCGACCGCATCCCGGCGTTGGAACTTACCGCCCGGCGGCTGGGAGTCGAAACCAACATCGGCAGGTACCGGGAGAGTTTCCTGCTGGAATCCACGGCTGAACTGGATCGCTTCCTCCTGGGTACCGAAGACGGCCTGCTGGGCACTCCCTGTTTCGATCCCTGGGAACGCATGATCGTTCTGCCCGACGGCCGGGCAGGCAGTTGCAACGCCTTCAGGGAACAGGGCCTGGTGGACAGACGCGGGGTTCACCTGCAGGATGAGGTGTGTGACGATGCCCGGGAGAAGAACCTCGGGGAAATCTGGTATGGATCGGTCATGACCCAGGTACGCCGGGGATTCATGGCCAAACTGCTGTTACCCATCTGCCTGCGCTGCTGCGTGGGCAACATCCTGGAGAACCAGAGACTGCGCGCCGCGCTGAAGGAGTCTCATGCGGTGTCCAGGAGCGGCGGTGAACGCGACGAACGGAGGCCGGCTGGTGAAGCTTGAAACACGCGCGGTTGTGGACTGGATGTCGGACGGAATACCGCGGCCGGCCAGGATCGAGGCGGAAATAACCGCTCATTGCAATCTGAATTGCCGCTTCTGCTGGATTCAGGATCCACCGGCCTTTCGCCGCGCCAACCTTGACAAGGAAATGCGGGTGGAACGTTGGCTGCGCCTCACCGAAGAAACCGCCGAGCTGGGAACGGAAATCTGGCGGATCGGCGGTGGCGGTGAACCCATGGTGCGCCCGCGCGTGACCGTCCCCGTCATGTTGTCCGTCAAACGCCTCGGCATGAAAGGACATCTCACCACCAACGGCACGATATTCAGTGAACCGGACGCGGCTGCCGTGGTGGAGTCCGGCTGGGATGTCATCGAATTTTCCATCGATGGCCCCGATGCCGGTCTCCACGACGAACTTCGCGGCACCGCCGGCGCTTTCGCACGTACCATGACAGTGATCGATCGTTTCAATACTTGCAAAGATGCCGCCGGCAGCGATACCCCCCAGCTACTCATCAGTTCCGTTCTGGTCAGGGACAACCTGGACCACATGATGGAGATGATGCGACTCGCCGCCGACAAGCGAATCCGCAAGGTGTCCATCAATCCCATGACCGTGATGGTCCGTGACGAACAGAAAAAGAGGATTGTCTGGGGCATGAAAGTGGCCGAGGACATCGCCAGACAGCGTGATGAACAGTTGGCGAAAGCCAAAGAGGAAGCAGATCGACTGGGCATCGACACAAATGTGCATCACTTCATCGCCAATCCATTCATCGAGCGCACCAACGACATGGACAGCCTACTGGCCGGCGCCGCTCCCGCTCAACCACCGGGGATACTGGCCATTCCCTGCTATTCACCCTGGTATCTCGCGTCCATCCGTCCGCACGGCACCATGGGCGCCTGCTGCCGCTTCCGCGACGGGGAAGCGGAGAACCTGGTACGGCAATCCTTCAGAGACATCTGGCACGGCCCGGTCTTTACTGCCGTGCGTCGGGAATTGATGGAAATGGGCATCCCGGAGTACTGCGCCGGCTGCAGCCCCAACAATATCCGGTTCGAAGGCGAAATTAGGGAGGAACTGAGGGCGTATCTGGGAAACCGATCATGAACGCACTACTGGACAGCATGGCAAAAATCGATGCCTGGCGCCGGGGAGAACCCTTCGCGCCATGGGAAGTGGAAGTGTATCCCACCAACCGATGCAACCTGCGGTGCCTGTTCTGCATGCAGCGGGTGGAAACCTACGACTACTCCAAAGAACTGCCGGCGGCGGAATGGCTTTCGATCATTGCGGATGGCGCGGCCCTGGGTGTCTCAGCCTGGGTCATCCTCGGCGGCGGCGAACCGTTCGCACGGCCGAGTGTCACCATCCCCATGATCCGGGCCATCAAAAACCAAGGCATGCACGGCACCATCATCACCAACGGTACGCTGTTCACCCCCGAGCTTATCATCGAGATGCTCGATCTGGAGTGGGACTCCATATTGTTCAGCCTCGAGAGCCACGTTCCGGCGACACAGGATGCACTGATGGCTCATCCCGGCGCGCACAAGAAAATCGTGACGGCCATCGAGGCCTTCGCCCGGGAAAAAGCGCGCCGCAACCTGGATCGTCCCCGCCTGGTCCTGCAGCCAACCATCACCAGGCTCAATGTCGATCACATGATGGGACTCCACCAGTTGAGCCATTCCATCGGTATCGAATTCCTCTGTTTCAAGAGTTTCGAAGCATTCACGCCGGAAGCCAGGGCCCTGCGGCTGGACGAGGCGCAGAAGCGGGCGTTTCTCGCTCATGCACCGAAGGTCAAGGAGTGGTGCGACGGCGTCGGGCTGCGCACCAACGTGCACCAGTTCAGAGACCGGCGCACCGGCTGCGACTACCAGCGACTGAACGAACGGCTGGCGCAGTTGGACGAGCGCATCAAGGGCGAATACCTGGGCATGCTCTGCCACATGCCCTGGCGGAAAATGACCATCAAGGCGGACGGCGGCGTGGAGCCTTGCGTCGGCGTCAACCGCGGCGGGATGATGAACGGCAGGAACCTTCGTGAGGTCTGGTTGAGCGCGGAGTTCCACCAGGTACGGGATGAGGTGTTCCGGAAGCGGATGTTGAAGGAATGTGCCATGTGCGGTTACGGCATCCCCGTCACGACCTTCGAAAAACTCCGCTATATCAACAAACTGGAGTCGTTTCCGGAACTGATGGTGTTCGACCTGGAAATCGTCGCCCCTTGATCGGCGGCATCTCCGCCAACCGCTCCCGGCTCCGCCTCATCCCGCTCAGCTCGTCGCCTTACAGCCGAAGGGGGTGACGGACAAGCTGGCGAGGGTCCGCATCCACTCCTTGTTGAATCGTCGCCATTGCGCGTTCAGATGCCTGGCATAGGCAGTGATGGCGAGGTCGTGGAATCTGCCGCTGATGAACCTGCGCGCCATGCTGCCCCGCGAATAGAACCAGTTGTGCGCCTTGATCTGCAAGTACTGCAACTCGATAGGACTCATCCAGCGCGGCTGGAACACCACGTGATGCGCATCGAACAGGCTCCAGTCATCGAACAGGATCCTGCCCTCATCTTCGAGCTGGTAAAATGTCTCGGTTCCGGGAAGCGGTGTCAGGACCATGAACTGCACACTGTCCAGCTCCCATTTCCTGGCCTGCACGACGGTCTGCTCCAGCGAGCGTGTCGTGTCATCCTCCAGGCCGAAGATGAACATGCCATGGACGGCGATGCCGGCCCGCCGGAAGCCACGCGCGGCCCGTTCCAGGTCCGCCACGCCCTGTCGCTTGTTCACGGAGTCCAGGCTGTCCGGATTGATCGATTCGAACCCGATATACACCGTTCTGCAGCCCGCCCTCTTCATGAGTCGTATCAAGTTGATGTCGCGCGCCAGGCCGGCCCGGACCTGAGTGGACCAGGTCAACCGCAGCTTGCGCCTGATCATCTCCCGCAGCAGATCCACGGTGCGCTCTCTGTGTTCGGCGAAATTGTCATCGTTGAAAAAAACGAAGGTACGAGGTGAATCGTACTGCTTCAATTCAGCCATGACATTTGGTGTGCTTCGATATCGATAGCGCCGCCCGAACATCTTGGTGACCGAACAGAACGTGCAGTCGAACGGGCAACCGCGGGAAGTCTGTACCGGCAGCACACGTCCCGGCGTGAGACCTCTCATCCGCTGCGTGATGAGCGAAAAATCGGGAATGGGCACCGCGTCCAGATCGGCCAGTGGCTCGGTCATGGGATTGTGCCGGATTTCGCCGTCGACCAGCCAGGACAAATTGGGCACCTTCGACCAGTCTTGGCTGCCCTGTAACTCGTCCAGGAAGGCCACAAGCGCTTTTTCACCTTCTCCCCGCACGACAAACGGCGCGTGAGACAGTGCCTCCTCCACCTGAAAACTCACGTGGCTTCCCCCGAGGATCACCCACTTGCCCAGCTCTCCGGCCTTGCGGGCAAGCTGGTACGCGCGCGGCGCGGTTGACGTGGTGGTGGATATGGCCACGATATCGGACGACTCGATTGCGGCATCGCTCACCATGCGATCGCCTTCGATGAACACCTCCGCATCCAGGCCACGTTGCCGGGCCAACGCGGCGAGCACCAGGCAGCCGAGTCTCGGAATGCTGATTTTCGTGTAAATGTGAAAATTCGGAGCGCAAGGCTCGATAAACAAGATCCGCATGTTCCCCTCCACCTGAAAAGACCAGGATACAACCCCACACGATGCGAGAATTCTCTACGACAGGATCGTAACCCCGTTCCCGGGCTGCCGCTGCAATGAATCGAGTGTTTTACATTTCTTTTACATTTCAGGCCTGGCCCAGGTGCGGGCACGGAAGGCAAACAACGGCCGCCCTATGGTGGCGGCTCCTTCTGCGCCGGCCGGTCCGGCGCGGCTTCCCCGCTCATTAGTTGATAGCCTCTGCCGCGGATGGAGAGGAGATGGCGCGGGCGGGCGGGTCGGGGTTCGAGTTTCTTCCGCAGCCGGCTGATGAACGCATCCACCGTCCGCGTCTCGGTCATCATGGAGTATCCCCACACATTGGCCAGCAGTTCCTCGCGAGTCACCACCCGGTCGCGGTTCCGGATCAGGTACTGCAGCAGCGACATCTCGTGGACGGTTAATTGAAATGTCGCGCTGCCGCGGGTAATGGTCCCGGCATTGAAATCGATTGTATTATCCCCCACCGTAGTGAATTCTTCCACCGCCTGGTTGTACAGCCGGCTGCGTCGGAGCAGTGCCGCCACGCGCAAGAGCAACTCTCTCAGGTTGAAAGGCTTGGGGAGGTAATCCTCGGCCCCGCATTCCAGGCCACGAATTCTGTCCTGATGGGACACCCTGGCGGTCAGCATGAATATCGGCGCCACCGGATCCAGGGCTCGCATGCGCCGGGCTGTGTCAAAACCATCAATACCCGGAAGCATGATATCCAGGATCACCAGGTCGAAATGACTCGCCGCGAATTCCCGGAGCCCTTCCTCACCAGTGCGGCAGACCGTCACCCGGTAACCCTCGGCTTCCAGATTGAAACGCAGCCCTTCAGCCAGCACCGTTTCATCCTCGATGACCAACAATCGCGCAGTCGTATTAT
>JAFGDC010000502.1 GCA_016932295.1 candidate division CSSED10-310 bacterium | reverse complement strand
TGCTGCTCACCAAGCCGCTCGGCGTCGGTATCATCACCACCGCCGCCAAGGGAGACATGGCTACACCGACGCACGTGGCCGCCGCCGTGGAGAGTATGAGCCGCCTCAACCGGGGTGCGGTCAGGATTCTGGATCATTTCACCGTACATGCCTGCACCGACGTGACCGGTTTCGCCGTCATCGGCGCCGCCTGGGAGATGGCGGAAGGCAGCCGTGCGCTCCTGCGCTTCCATCACCGCTGCCTGCCCTTCCTGGACGGCGCCCGGGACTATGCCGGCCAATGGCTTTTCCCCGGAGGAACATGCCGCAATCAGCGTGCCTATGAGCGCCACGTGCGGTTCACGGGAAACGTGGAGGAGGAGCTGCGGCAATTGCTCTACACTCCCGAAACCTCGGGAGGCCTGCTGGTGGCCGTACCCGGCGACCAGGCGGATTCCGCGCTGACAATGTTCAACGACAGCGGTGAACCGTGCTGGTTGGTGGGTGAAGTGACCGACGGGTTGGGGGTCGAGATCCTGGACTGATCTCCGCGGACGGCGCCGGTTCTTCTAGCCGACTGTTCGACCGGCCAGCCGCACCGCGTCCTTCTCGATTACCAGAAAGCCTTCGCGAGCCAGGTCCTCCACCACCGAGGCGAGAACCGCCGGGGTCACCGCCGCCCGGACCGCCAGTTCGGTCTGCCTCAGATCCCGTTCCGCCGCCAGCAGGAGGCGGAGCACCGTCCCGCGGATCTCGCGCCGCGATCCCCGAAAAGGCTCCTGCCGGCGGTGCCCTGCGCTGCGCCGGGAAGGATTGGGCAGCAGCTTCTTGAGTGCGCTGCCAAGATCCATGAGCGCATTGTACCAGTCCCTGGCGGAATGACCCGGAAAAACACGGCCGGCCAACTCCATCAGCTCCGTATCAGCCACCACGGCACGGTCATTGCAGAAGACGTGAATGAGCACCGCGCGAATGTTGGTTTCCAGGAATACCACCGGCTTATTGAAGGCAAACGCACAGATGGAAGCGGCGGTGGCGGGTCCGATCCCGGCCAGTTTGATCAGTTCGCCGGGATCGTCTGGCAACCTGCCGCCATACTGATGCACCACCACATGGGCGATTCGTTTCAATGACAAGGCGCGGCGGTTATAACCCAATCCACGCCAGGTGGAAAGCACCTCTTCCAGACTGGCGGCGGCGAGGGCTTCGAACGTCGGAAATCGCGCCAGGAACGCATCGTACTTGGGCGCCACCCGGTGCGCCTGCGTTTGCTGCAGCATGAGTTCGGAGACGAGCACCGCATAAGGATCCATGTGTTCCCGCCAGGGAAACCGCCGCCCATTCTCCCGGTACCAGGTGAATACGATCGTTCGAAACTGTTTCAGTACCCCTTCATCGATCCCGGACTTCTGCACCTCGAGGCGCAATTCCTCCAGTACCTGCAGCGGTTCCATAACACTTGTACCCCCCGGGGCACTGTAGACACCGCGGCGGAGTACGTCAAAACAGGGTCAATTCCGGGACCGATTGATATCAATCGGGGCGTCAACCGCCCGCCGGCACCAGATTCCATTCCAACCAGTAGGTATTGAGTTGCCGCACCGCCTCCATGAACTGGTCGAAATCGACCGGTTTCTGAATATACCCGTTGGCGCCGAGGTCGTAACTCTTCCTGACATCGGACTGTTCATCGGATGAACTGAGCACCACCACCGGAATGTAGCGAGTTCGCTGGTGCCGGCGGATCCTGCTCAAAACCGTGTGTCCGTCCAGCCGCGGCAGCTTGAGATCCAGCAGCACCAGATCAGGCAATGGTTCAGACTGGCCGGCATCGTGCAGCAACTGCAAAGCCTGGACACCATCCTTGGCGATGATCACCTCCCGTGGTATTTGACTCCGCTTGAGGGCTCGCAACGTCAGATCGCGATCATCGGGATTGTCTTCGATCAATAGAATCATCTTCTTCTCCATCGCGGTCAACCTCTCATGAGGGTGAAGTAAAAAGTCGCTCCTTTGTCCACCTCGCCGTGCGCCCAAACCGAGCCGCCGTGGCGGTGAATGATTCTCGCGACGGTGGCGAGCCCGATTCCCGTTCCAGGAAATTCATCAATCGAGTGAAGACGCCGGAATGCGCCGAACAGTTGATCGGCATAGGTCATGTCGAAACCCGCACCGTTGTCGCTGACATGGTAGATCACTCCTTCCCCGAGCACCCCGAGAACCTCCTCCGGAAGGCTGTCACGTGCCGTTGTACCGAATTCAATGCGCGGCGATGCCGTCGCGCCGGTGAATTTCCAGGCATTGTCCAGGAGGTTGTACAGCACCACCTCCATCAAACGAGCATCCGCCAGGCCCTTGATGCCTGGCTGCACCACCCAGGACACATCGCGCCCAGGATCGGCCTTGGCGAGTTCACTCAGAATGTCAGTGGCCATTGTGCTCAAATTGATCCGCTCGCGGTGCAAGCTGCTGCGAGTCAGCCGGGACAGCCCCAGAATGTCCGTGATGAGTTGTTCCATGCGCTTGGTGGCATTGAGTATTCGGTCCAGGAACGCCAAGCCCGCGTCCGGCAGCAGGTGACCGAAATCCTCCTTCAGCGCCACGCTGAAACCGTTGATGCTTCGCAATGGCGCGCGCAGATCATGGGAAACCGAATAGGCGAAGGAGGACAATTCCCGATTAGCCGCCTCCAATTGCGCCGTTCGATCCGCCACGCGCTGCTCCAGCTCTTCATTGAGGCGCCGGATCTCCTGGTCGGCACGGATGCGGGCGGCAACATCCTGGAACATGACCGCCATGTGATTCTGCGAAGTCTGGAAGGCATGGATCTCGAACACTCCCTTGATCAAATCATCCTCGTACACGACCTGATCGAGCTTCCATGCCACTCCCTCCCTGGCCACCCGGCGGTACATCTCGGGCACCTCCGTATCCTTGAGTCCGGGGAAGGCTTCTTCGATTTTCAATCCCATGTACCGGTTGTTGTTCATACCTATTATTTCATCCGCCGCCGCATTGGCGCCGGAGAAAATCAGGTCGTCGTGCGCATCGAGTCGGTAAATGTAAATACCCATCGGCGACGACTCGATAATATTTCTGAACTTCGCCTCCGATTCCTCGAGGGCTTTTTCCCGCATGATCAGTTCCGTGATGTCCGCCACCGTGGTCACCACGGCCGACACCCCGCCATCCGCCTCCAGAAGCGGCGCCGCGTTGACCGAGAGCAGAATCCGGCGATCGTCGCGCTCCACCGCATGGCGTATGTTCAACACGGGCTGCCTGGTGCGTATCACCTGGCTGAAGGGAAGCTGGTCATCGGGGAATTCCTTGCCATCGTATCCAGTGATCCGCCATTCCTCCGAATTGAATTTCAACTCGGTCATCACTTCTCGGTCAAACCCGAAGATGGTTCCCATGAAACGGTTGGCAAACAGAATGTTGCCATCAAGATCATGCACAACGATACCCACGGGACTCGTATCGGCGATACTGGCCAGCAATTCGCTTTCCCGCCGCAGCGCTTCCTCCACCCGCCGGCGCTCTCTGATCTCGTGTTCAAGTTCCCGGTTGGCTCGGCGCAACTCCTCCGTCCGCGCCGCCACCAACTCTTCCAACTTGTCCCGATAACGCTCCAGCTCTTCCCGCACCGCGATGCGCTCGGTGACATCCTCCGCGATCCCGAGAATGTATTGTATTTCACCGTTCTCACCGGTAATGGAGAGCTTCCTGGTCGTGAAGAACCGCTCGCCCTGTGACGTGCCGAAGGGCTCCTCCTCGGTAACCACCATCGTGTTCTCGGCCACCACCCGCTCATCTTCGTCCCGCAGCTCATCGGCAACCGCCGGCGGGTAGAGGTCGTAATCATCCTTACCCAGTATCACATCGCGAGTGAGACCGACGCTTTTTTCACAGGCGCGGTTGACCAGTTGATAGGAGAAGGTGGTCGCATCCTTGACAAAAATCATGTTGGGGATGTTCTCGACGATCGAATCAAGAAACTGCGTCTGGCGCTGCAGCCGCTGCTCAACGCCCTTCTTCTCAGTGATGTCCTCCGATATGCCCAGCAAAAAAACCGGATTGCCATGTTCGTCGAAGATTGGGATTTTCTTCGTATGAAGGATCCTGGTCCCCTTCGGTGTATCGATGAACTCCTCGGGGATGTCAAGAAGCACCTTATCCTCGAGCACGCTGCGGTCTTTCTGAATGAAGAAATCCGCCTGCTCCTTCGGGAAAAAGTCGTAATCGTTCCGGCCGTACAATTCTTCGCGTTTGTGACCCAGGAGTTCCTCGCCTGCCCGGTTGAAAAACTCGAAGCGCAGTTCGTCGACCTCCTTGACGAAAATCATGTCGGGAATATTGTCCACCACGGAATCAAGAAACAGCCGTTGGCGGTACAGTTCATCCTCCATTCGTTCCTTGTCCTGACGCGCCGCCTCGAGATCGGTCTCGCATTGAACGAATGTCACCCCGGCGGCGGACAGTTCCCTGGCGATCTCGTCCAGCCTCCGGCGAAGCCCTGCTGCCTCCTCGAGCAGATCCCGCGTGGTATCATGTTCACTCGTCATAGCCATGCTCCTCCGACATCGTGACCCACACCCTGCGTCAATGCCATGTTCCGTATAATCTATCCAACGTACCAGTCAGCATAAGATACAGAGGGCTTTTCTTCAACCGGACTGCCGGCACCATCGGAGTACAAACCATATCCAACCGCCGGTCGTGATCTATGAGAGAAGAACAGTGTCGCAGTCGTTTCCAGGCGATCAGATTCGGGAACGGCCCAGTCGAATCCCGCCCACCATCAATCCCAATGCGACTAACAGCACCACTCCGCCGGTGGCGCCGGTGCTTGGTATAGGCTTGGGAGTGGGTGTGCCGGTCGGAGTCCTGGTGGGGGTTCCCGAAGCGGTGGGCGAAAATGTCCAGGTGGCGGTCGCCGTTCGGGTCGGGGTCTTGGTGGGGGTTCTGGTGCCGGTTCGAGAGGGAGTCGGCGTCAGGCTCGGTGTATCTGTCGGCGTGCGGGTCGGGGTCTGGGTCGGCGTATCCGTGGGGGTTTCCGTGGGAGTGCGGGTCGGAGTGTCCGTAGGACTCGCTGTCGGACTCCGTGAAGCGGTGGGAGTCCGGGTGGGAGTGCCAGTGGGAGAATGCGTGGGGGTGGGTGACGGAGTATCGGTGGGACTCAGGGTCGGTGTGGGCGTGGGGGTCCAGGTGGGGGAATTGGTCGGAGTGGCACTGCGGGTGGGTGTCGAGGATGGTGTGGGGGAAGGCGTCATGGTGGGAGTGGGCGTGTACGGACCCCAATGGACACGCGAGAAAGGATCATCATCATATGCCTCGCCCCATCCGCTTCCCTGCGTCGAGCCGGTAACATGAATCCAGCCGTTGTCGACCCGTTTGGAAATGTTCGAATCGGTGGTGGCGAAGGTCGGATCGTCGATGTCGAAGGTTTCCTCGTTGTCACAGCGCATGGCGGTGGCGCAAGTGGAATCGAAGGTGCACAGGTCGAAGTCATACCCGTCATCGCCGGTGCTCCATCCGACAAACGCACCGATATAGACGCGGATGCCGAGAGTTCTGGGCAAGCGCCCGAAGGTGCTGTCCCTGGCTGCTATTCGAGCCCCCTCCAATACCGAAAATTGGCTGCCGATTTCGCTGGTGGTGGACGTCCCATTGAACAATCCGCCGGTGAATTCCATCGTTCCATAGCACTCCACCGTGCTGTCATTGTGATACGTGCCACCCGACAGGGAAAAGGTCCCGCCGGCCTCGATGAAAGTACCCCACGCGTCCTGGTATGACTGATTGTTCATGGTGAAGGTTCCGCCGCTCTGATCCCAGACTCCGCCATCGAGGATATGCACGGTATACCAGTTTTCATCGTACATGAAGACCTCGCGCGTGATATTGCCCCCCGCCAGATCCACGCGGCCGTCGGACAGCACCTGGAGCGCCGCGGCGCCGGTGATGCCGCCATTGATTGCAACGCTCCCGGCGGCCACGGCCAACTCGGCGTCATCGCTGCCGGCGCCGTCGCCGACCCTGATGCCATAAGCGCCGGTAAGCTCCACCGAGAAGCCATTCGGATCGAAGACGCCGGACTCGATAGACAGCCGACGGGCGATGGTGAAATCGGCGCCGGCGCGGACCGTGTCAGTCAGGGCATCCTTGCTGACGGTCAAATAATGGAAATCCGGCGAATCATAAATAATGGAATCCCCGCCGCCATAGAAGATGAAGGTACCACCCTCGGCATTCAGGGTACCCACAATCGATTCGTGGGTGTAATCTCCACCCACATGCCAGTCGCCGTTGCCACACCAGATGGTTCGGTCATTGGAGATATCGCCGGTGATTCGGATATCGAAATCGTTGGCATCGAAGCTGTTGGACAGTTGATTGGGGATGTACAGCGCCGCAAGAACGTCGAGATTCGATTGCGCCGTCACCGCGGCGCCGTAAAAGACGCCGAGGCCGGCGCCGCTGAAGGTCCCACCACTGATATCGTGGGCTCCCGAACCACGGATCGCCAGGTCATACACATAGGTCCCCTGCGCCTCGATGGTTCCCCCATTGTCGATACTCCCATAAATCCAGAGGTGATATGCGCCGGCATCGATGTAAAGGTACGCGTCCGTGGCCAGGACGAGATCCATACAACTGTAGATGCCCGTCACATGCGGCCATCTGCCGCCGGATGGCGCGGTTGGGACAACCGCATCGATGGTGCTGTCCGGCACCCCTCCCGACCAGTTGCCCGCGGTATTCCAATCGGTGCTCACCGCCCCCGTCCACGTGGCGGCATGAACCGCGATCAACCCCATCCCAGCCCATGCAAGAATCACCAGCGACCATGTTCGTATCGTCATCACGCTACTCCTTGTCGCGCATCGTGGTTCACGGGGAAGACAGGCCCGCTCCCTGCCCGTTGAGCAGGCGACCTCCACTCCGTCCAGTCCAAGTCACCCTCAGTTTACTTATATTCCATGATATCACAAGCCACGGCAGTAGAGAGTCTTTGGTTTCGACATAAGGATTCCGGCTCGTATTCTGCCTGCCGGTGGTAGTGCCGGGATCAGCTTGAAAGACACTGTGTCGCCCTGTGAAAACAGATGCATTGCGTATGGCTCACTGTCTACTACGGGAACCAGGCGGGACTCTCGTTCTGATGGGGTCGTTCTCCAATGCGGTCGCGTTCTCCAAAGGGGTCGTACCCGGATTCCTAGAATGTTCGTTGTGGTGCGTTGGCTTTCAATCTTTCACGGCAACCAGGCGAAGCGCTCTTTCCAATGGGGTCGTACCCGGAATCTTGTAATGATCGTCGTGATGCGTTGGCGTTCAATCTTCCACGGCAGCCAGGCGAGGCTCTCTTTCCAATGGGGTCGTACCCGGAATCTTGTAATCTTCGCTGTGAAGCGTTGGTGCTCAAGAAGTTACGACTGCACATCCTGGGGTCGTACCTGGAATCCTCTGCTTTTCGATGAGAAGCGTTGACACTCGAAAGGCTGGTAAGAAAAC
>JAFGDC010000501.1 GCA_016932295.1 candidate division CSSED10-310 bacterium | reverse complement strand
GAGACGCCGACGCCGGCTTGCTCACAACTGGCGGTGAGGATCTCCATGCCAGCGCACATGTTCCAACCCGGAGACGACTGCCATTGCGAGGTGTACCTGTGCAATCCCACGTTGATGGTGTATCCGGGAGTGCCGCTGCTGGTCGCTCTCGATGTATATGGCGAGTATTTCTTCGCCCCGAGTTTCCAAGGTTTCGATCGTTATGTGCTGACATTGACGCCGGGTCTGCATGTCGTTTCCGTGGTGTCGCCGTTCAACTGGCCGGAAGGAGCGGGTGCCGTTACGGGCATTCGCTGGCTGGCGGCAATGACCAACCAGGAAATGACCGACATCTTCGGTCAGATGGATTCCTGGGATTTCGGCTGGGAGGAATGAGATAACCGAGGTGGACGGGGTTCGCACCGCTGGTCCGAAGCAACCCGTGACGCACTACATCAGCAGGCTTTTCGAGGCTGCAAGGCATGATGATGGGGGCAGGGTCAAGGACTCCTGACAGAGTATCACATACAGCCTTAAGCCGGGAACCATTCCGGCTTTTTTCTTTACCCGCCGAGCGGCTGCCTGCTATCCTGGAATCGTCTGTTTAATTTGATGATGTAATGAGCGTTGGATTGATTTCCGGACACCCGTCGACGGCTGTCCCTGGTGATGACCGGTGGAGCGATGCAGCATGGCGCTACGGGTCGGCAGCGGGGTATCTTCCTGACATTCAATGCTCGAAAAGTGATTTCCGCGCTGGAGGGTGATGCATGAAGGTCTCCTGTATTCTTTCGATGGTATTCTTCATAGCTGCTTCCTGCACTGTTTCGGCTGCCCTGCAGGAAGAGTTGCGTTGGGACGGCAGCCCGGTGCTGCCGACCTACAACCAGGTCATGGCCATGCCCATCGTGGCGCCGTTAGGCCCGGCGCCCGGTACACCGGCCGTCATTTTCTCCACCTGGTCGACATCCACGGGCTACACAGACTACGGCGTCTTGAGAGCCATCGACGGCACCACCGGCAGTGAACTCTGGACAGTCACCACCGCTTCCAATCATGTTCAACCAGCGGGAGGCATCGCCGCGGGTGACATCGATAACGACGGCAGGATCGAAATCATCGCTCCCGGGGCACCCATAATCGGCAACGGCACCCTTTGCTTTGAAGACGACGGTGGCTTCAAATGGCATAGTGCCTATCCAACCTCCGCGGCGGCATTGAGAACCTGCTCGATCGCCGATATCGATCAGGACGGAAGCCCGGAAATCATTTGCGGCAAGTGTGTGCTCAATGCCAACGGCAGTCTCATGTGGGAAGGATCCGGAACAGCGGGAGCATCCATGGCGGTAGCCGCTGATCTCGATATGAATGGAGGCATGGAGATTATCGAAGGCGCGTACATCTACGATACGGATGCGTCCATCAAATGGTCACTGAATCCCGCGATTCCGGGAATACCAGCAATCGCCGACCTGGTGGGCGGACCTGGGTCGGAACCGGAATTGGTGGTTTCATATCTGGATGCTCTCTACCTATTCACCTATAACGGCAGCCTGATTTGGGGACCGGTAAGCCATCCAGGCGGTAGTTACGCGGCCCCGTGCATCGCTGATTTTGACGGTGACAACGAAGCCGAGATCGCCATTTCGGGCAAGACCAATATCGGCGTGTACGAGAGCGGCGGGGCAGTAAAATGGCTCATGCCGGTGAATGATTCTTCATCGGGCCGGTGCGGATGCAGCGCGCACGACCTCGATGGTGACGGTGCCTGCGAACTGGTGAGCCAGGACCAGAGCCACCTGCGGATCTACGACGGCGCCACCGGCGCGGTCCGGCACCAGGTGAGCCTCGGATCAGGTACACTGATCGAATACCCGGTGGTGGCTGATGTCGATATGGACGGCGAGGTTGAAATCGTCGCCGCCTGCAATAATTATGCGTTCGGAAGCGAAACCGGGATCCGCGTCTTCAGCCCCGTCTCGGAAACCTGGACGGCCGGCAGATCCACCTGGAACCAGTACTGCTATCACATCACCAATGTGAACGAGAATGGTGGCGTACCGCCTGCCGAACCATCCCATTGGCTCTATGCCAACAGCTTCAGAGCCCAGGCGGCCTTCAGTCCGACGCCGATCCCCTCACCCACGGGCACGCCTTGGCCCACGCCGACCGAACCGCCCACAGCCACGACCTCCCCAGAACCATCCCGCACCCCGTCTCCATCACCCGAACCAACGGCGACTCCTTCCATCACCACCACACCGTCCCCGACCATCCCTCCCACACCTCCGGTCATACCCTCGTCAGGGGCGGCGGGTGCAGCGTTCATGCTTTGCATGCTTACCATCCTGCTGACATCGCGACATCATGCCGTGAACCCGGAATGTCCGGGTAACGGCGATGGAAAACGCCTCTGAATTGATAGGATTGCTCCACCACCAGCCTGCGCGGTGACGCGTGCGCACCAAGCTGAATACCGTGCGAGAGTGACTCAGGCACGACCGGCGATCACCGGATCACACGATTCCAGTTACCCGCAATCCAATAGGATTGGTCCGGACATCAGCTCCGCGCAGGTGGCTCCCCTGCAGCAGTTCCTCGAGTTCCCGACCGGTGTAGGAGGCGGCTATGGAGGTGAGCAGACCGGGACGGATGGCTTTGGGCTTTACCATTATTTTAAGGAACAGTTTCACGAAATACCCCATATCGCGCCGGAGATCAGTTATAAAATAGCGCCCGTCCGTCTTCAAAACGCGGCGGATCTCCATGAAAGCGGTCCGCGGATCCTGCCATTCATGCAATGATCCATTGCTGAACACCCCATCGAACATGGCATCTTCGAACGGCAATTTTTCCGCCCTTCCCGCCCGATAATCGACACGATCCGTCAAGCCATACTTAGCGGCGTTTTTCTTGGCCAAAGCCAGCATATCCGGACTTATTTCAGCGCCGCACAGGGTGGTGCCGGTCGTCTTCTTGAGCCATTCCAAACCCAGATACCCCGGCCCCGGACCAATCTCAAGACAGGTGCCACCAGTGATCCCACTCTTCAGAATGGCGTCCGTCTCGATCCAGCCACGATCCCGCAGATACCGGGCCATCTGGTCGAAAAGCACCACCAGTTCTTTTCCCTGGATCCCGGTATCGGTTTCGGTTCGCCTGGCCTGAACCATCGCTACCTCCTTCTGTCATGTTATCACCTGTATAGCATTTCATCCGGGGCATTCAATATCACGAAGGAAACGATATAGCCAGCAGTCAGCGGCCCCCCAATTCATCCCCGTATCAAATAATATAATTATTTAATTTCAATATGTTTCGTCAGATATCCCAGATCCGGTCCGGAGGTGCACTCCGGATTCGCCGCTGCTAACGAAAAACACACACAATCATACATCCGCGATAATGGATGAAACACCCTGGAAAGAATACTCACGGGATAATGCCGGGAGAGTTGGACCGATGTGACGGATCGAAGAGATGCGGATTGCCCACCCCGCGTGCCGATCCGGTTACATCCATGTTGAAATTCGACGCAGCGGATCATGTTTGGTGGAACGATTTCTGTTCCCGCATCGGACCAGTCCGATACTCTTGCTTATAGCATCAGGCATATAGAGGAACGATCATCCGATGCCCTGTTCCGGCAACCTGTCGGGATCGCTGGCGGAGATTTTGATGGAACTGCTCGCAGGACTGGTGATTTGTTGCCAAATCATCAGGTTATGGTGTACACATAGAACGATTTCTAGGCATGTATGTAACGAAAGGAGTAACAGGGTGAAACGACACAGCTTCTTGGTAGTGGGTATTCTGATTGCCGGATCGGTGGTGGCCGGAGGCAAACAGGCGGTGCAGGTCCGCGCCGCCAAGCTGCGCTCTTCGCCGCAGTTTCTCGCGCCTATCGTAGCGACCCTTGAATACGGAGCAACGATCGAGGAACTGGAAGAGAACGGTTCCTGGATAAAAGTACGGACATCGGGCGGCACCATGGGCTGGTTGCATGAAACCTCTCTCGGTAAAGCGCGGGCGGTGACCGCCGGTGCAGGCAAGGCTGAAACGACTGCCTCCGGTCATGAAGTATCGTTGGCCGGCAAAGGCTTCAACGAGCAGGTGGAAAAGGAATACGCCGGGTCTCACAAGGAATTGGATTTCACCAAGGTCGATGCACTGGAGCGCCTGACGGCCAGTGAAGCTGAAATAAAGACATTCGCCGTTGAAGGCGGCCTGTTGAAGGGAGGTGCATGATGCGCACTCTTGGCTGCTGCCTGATCATTCTCCTGGTCTCTTGCATGGCGGTCCGGGCCGGCGCCCTGGATGCATTGAAAAAAGTGGATATCAACAAAGTGAAGGGTTCCGTGGAAAGCGGCGCCAAGGTCGGCAAGGCCATGCGTTCAGGATTCGCGGACCTGACCGAATCCGAAGAGTATTATATCGGCCGGGCCGTTGCGGCGACTATTCTGTCACGGTACGAATTATCTTCCGACAAGTCGATGACGGCCTACATCAACCGGGTAGGCGGCGTACTGGCCGGTGTCTCGGATCGACCGGAGACGTTCGGGGGTTACCATTTCTGCGTGATCGATTCTGATGAAATCAATGCCTTTGCGGCGCCCGGCGGTTTCATCTTCGTCACACGTGGCCTGTTGGCACGCGCACCGAACGAAGAAGCGGTGGCGGCGGTTTTGGCTCATGAAATCGCCCATGTCTGCTTGAAACATGGATTGAAAGCAATCAAGCAAAGCCGTCTGACCGGCGCTTTTGCCGTTCTGGCCGCCGAAGGCGCCAAACAGTATGGACCAGGTGAAGTAGCGCAGTTGACTGAAGCCTTCGGCGGCGCCATCTCGGATATCGCTCAGAACATGATTGAGAAGGGGTACTCCCGATCCCAGGAATTCGAGGCGGACAACCTGGCGGTGATATATCTCGGCAGGGCCGGGTACAGCAGTGGTGGATTACTCGCCCTGCTGAATGGTTTGCGACAATCTGAAGGCGGTGAACACACATCGGCGGGTTTCGGGAAAACCCATCCATCGGCGGGCGACCGAGCCGACAAAGTACATACGCAAATCGAAAACTCCGGTGGTCCGGGGGAACCGAATCCGGTGCGGACCGCGCGATGGACACCGTATCTACGGCACTTGGCGCCCTGAATCAAACTTGCGCCGTGACCGGACTGTATCCACCCGGCGTGTTTCACAGCGCCGCCGGCTGGTGGTTGTTGTATGAAACAGGATCGATGGTGGTCGCCATGATCATCTCACATTCGATCGGATGAACAGGCACACCAAGCGCCGCCTGCGTTCCGCCCTTATCCTGGGAGCCGTTTGCGCAGTGCTGTTTGGATCGATCCAGCACTTCGACCTGTTCGCCACCATGGAATTACGCGCCTATGACCTGCGGGCCCGCCTTCTGCCGGGTGCCACCGCAGCCGATGACATTCTGCTCGTCCTTGTGGATCAATCGAGCCTGGAGTTCTTCGCGGCCGAGGATGGACAGGCACAGGGCTGGCCATGGCCGCGCTCGTATTATATCCCCCTGGTGCAGTACCTGCGTAGTCATGGGGTGAGGGCCATCGCATTCGACATCCTGTTCACCGAATCGTCCGTCTACGGAATCGATGACGATACCGCCTTGGGCGATACGCTGCGCGGCCGCCCAGATACTGTCCTGGCGATGGGTTTGAGCTTCAACAGGGGTGCTGTCTCCGATTCCGATAAAGCGCTGCTCTACACAGCGGGACAAGTGTCCATCCCCGGGTCGGAAGGAGTCGTGAAACCCGAAGCGAGGCCGCGGCTGTCAGTCGTGTTGCCGGTACCGGAGCTGGCTGGCAACGCCAGGTTGGGCAACACCATTTTCCAGCCGGATTTGGACGGTGTGTTCAGGCGGCTGCCGCTTTTTTCAAGCTTCGAGGGCAGGCAGTATCTCTCGCTCTTCACCGCCGCCGCCAGGCTGTTCACTCCCGTCGCCGATATCGTGCTGACCAGCGACGGTATCACCTTTGACGGCGTCCCCGTGCCGGGTCCTCCCGGCACAGGCCATCTGCTCAGGTACCGCGGACCAGCCGGTACTTACCGTTCTTTCTCCGCGGCCGCCGTCATCCAGGCCGCTCTCCTCGAGGAGACCGGCCAGCCGGCCGAACTGGATGGCGCTGTTTTTAACGGCACGACGGTCTTCATCGGTCTGTCGGCACCCGGCTTGATGGATCTGCGACCCACGCCGATGGATGCCGTCTTTCCGGGAGTGGAAATCCAGGCCACCGCAATGGATTGTCTGCTGCACAACGATTTCATCACGCCGGTCGCCGGCAGCGCTCTGATAGTGGCGATCCTCGCCCTCATCACCGTGGTCGCCACCACGATGATCTCCCGCGCTTCGTTGCAGGCCGCTTTGCTGGTGATGCTTCTGGCGGGCATGCAGACAGCGGCGCTCCTTGCCTACCGGGCCGGGTACGATCTACCGCAGGTAGTGCCCTTTCTGACTATCGCCGGCGGATTCCTTACCGCCGTGATCGTTGGTTATGCCCGTGAAGGCAGGCAGAAAGCGTTCATCAAGTCCGCGTTCAAACATTACCTGTCACCGCAGGTGATAGAGCAAATCCTGGATGATCCTGACCGCCTCGCGCTCGGCGGTGAACGACGGGAGCTGACCATTTTCTTCAGCGATTTGGAGAGCTTCACCGCCATCAGCGAACGGATGGAACCGCAGGATCTGACCAACCTTCTCAATGATTACCTGTCCGCGATGAGCGCCATCATTCTCGAGAGCGGCGGCACCGTCGACAAGTATGAGGGTGATGCCATAATCGCTTTCTGGAATGCACCGCTGGCGTTGGCCGATCATGCCGCCCGTGGGGTGCGTGCGGCCATTGCCTGCCAGCGCCGCCTGCGCGGGATGCAGGATGATTTCACCCGGCGGGCTGGCCGGCCACTACGCATGCGTATAGGTCTGCACACCGGCATGGTGGTCGTGGGCAACCTCGGCTCACACCAGCGCTTCGATTATACCGTGCTGGGCGATGCCGCCAACCTGGCGTCGCGCCTGGAAGGAGCCAACAAGGCGTTCGGCAGCACTATTTTGGTATCCGCCGATACGTGGCTCCGGGCTGGTCTTCCCCAATCCCTGGGCCGTTGTCTCGGTGCCATCCGCGTGAAGGGCCGGGCTGAACCGGTGACCGTGTACATGGTGAATGAAGAACCGCTGCCGTCAGAACGCGAGGATCAGTTCACCACGGCGCTGGCCTGCTTCCGCCGCGGTGATTTTCAGGAGGCTATGGAACGGTTTTCGGTGCTCTCCGGGG
>JAFGDC010000054.1 GCA_016932295.1 candidate division CSSED10-310 bacterium | reverse complement strand
CTTCGGAGAAGGCCGCCGCAGCGCGCCAGCGATGATGTGCGGCTTGCCGAATGGATCGAAAGGCGGACACCATGGCCCGATCACTCTGGCAACGAATCACCAACCGCGATCATCTCGCCAACGCCTGGTTCCAGGTGCGCGACAAGTCCGACACTCCAGGCATCGATCAGGTGACCGTCGAAGCCTTCGAAAACGACCTCGAGGCCAATCTCGACGAGTTGTCATCGCAACTGGCAGCAAAATCCTATTCCCCGCTCCCCATCAAGACTTTTGAACACAAGGTCACCGCCACCAAGATCAGAACCCTCGGGATTAGCTGTCTGAGGGATCGGGTCGTGCAGCAGGCGATTCTCAATATCCTCAGTCCGGTCTTCGAAAAGCATCTATCCCCGATTGCCTATGCCTACCGCCGCAACCGCTCCGCCCTGATGGCCGCCGATATCATCCAGATCGCTGTGCGCGATGGCCTGCTGTGGGTGCTCAGAACCGACATACAGAATTTTTTCGACACGATCGATCACGCCTTCCTCATGGATATTCTGCAGGTTCACCTCACCGACGCGGATGTCCTGGACCTGTTGCGCACCTTCATCAAGGGGCGCCTGCTGGATCATTGGGGCTACCACGATCCCGTCGCAGGCATCGTGCAGGGCAATATCCTCTCGCCCCTCCTCAGTAATATATACCTTATGGAATTTGACAGCACGCTGGTCCGGAAAGGAGTCAAGGGTGTCCGCTACTCTGATGACATGGCGTTCGCCGCCGCCACGAAGGAGGAACTGGAAGACCTTCTCGCCCATATCCAGGCTGAACTGACTGTTCTGAACCTGGCTTTGAACGAGGGTAAGACCATGCTGCGTCATGCCAACCAGGGCTTCACGTTCCTCGGTTTTTATTTCGACAATGCCGGTCGGGGACCAAGCGCCAAAGCGCTCGAGGTCATCCGCTGGCGATTGTCGGAAGTGAAAAGAGAGGACTCCACCACCTGCCTGGAACGGTATGAGGCATACACCGAGGTGCTCCGGGGATGGCTTTCGTATTTCCGGTCGCTCCAGGGGCTGGAACCGGAGAACGCCGAGCAGTACGCCGCCATGCTCGATCTTTCACTTGGGCTCGGCGGCGGTCTGCCGGTGGTGTTGTTGAATTACCACAACCTGTTCCTCGATGCGCCGGCGGAACTGCAGCAATCCATTTCCCGCGGCATCATGGCGCATGGTTTCAAGGCATATGCCTGCGCCCGCCTGGCGGAACTGGCGGCGGTCGACACCGGTGTTGATCCAACCTCAAATCCGGAATTGAACATGGGGTTATCGCATGTTGAATGGCGTGGGCTGACGGACAGATTCCGATCGAGTTCGCCGCCGCGCGCCGCCGAATTTTACCTGGATGTTGCCCAGTGGTGCGCGGAACAAAACCTTTTCGAACTGGGTCAGGCGTTTGATGAAATGGCGAAAATGGTACTGACGGTATCCCCGTCCGACGCCATGGAGACGCTTGTTTCACCGGAAGGAGGCATTCTGCGGGCGACCACCGAACATCTCGAGCAGTTCCGGCGCTGCTTCGCGGGGCGAGAACACGCGCATGGGGTGGAACGTACCAACGATCTCGGACAGCGTATCTATGTGCCGGTGGATCGCGGTATCAGTAACCGCCTGTTACGGCGTCATATCGCGGGGGAGATAACGGTTGGATTGTACCTGATCAGGGCTGATAATGCGGTAAGTACCATGGTGGTGGATATCGACATCGCCCGCAAAGAGGTGGTCACCAATTCTCCGGAATCCACCGAATTTTCCAGATTGCTGCAAGCCGCCCACGATTATGCCGTGGTGGTCCTCGATACGGCTGGCGAGATGGGGTTGAAAGGATTCCTGGTGGACAGCGGCCACCGTGGCCGCCATGTGTGGTTCATCCTGGAAGATCCGATTCCGGCGGCGACCGCGCGTCTCTGGCTGCAGAAACTGTTCGGCACGGTTTCGGCGCCGCCTGAGGGACTCACCAGGGAATTCTTTCCGGATCAGGACCAGGCGCCGGCGGGGCGGCATGGTTGTTTGGTGAAATTGCCCCTGGGATACCATACCAAGAGCCATCGGCGTTCGGTGTTTTTAACCAGGGAAGGGGTGCCTGCGGTTGATCAACTGGCGTTTCTGATGGCTTTGCCGGTGAATCGCGGAGACCAGGTCAGGAAAGCGCTGGATGACGCAGGCTTCGCCTCCGGTGGTCCGCCAAAGCGGATCATGCGCAAGGCGGCAGCGGTCCCGAAGTCGCTGGCCGGGGTTATGGATAATTGCCACGTGGTGCGTTTTCTCGTGAACAAGGCGAAGGATACCTCGTACCTGACCCATCGCGAGCGGATGATATTGCTCTATGTGTTTGGTTTCCTTGGTGATGATGGCAGAGCTTACCTGCATGTGGTGATGGGGTATTGCGTGAATTACCGGCAGGAGATCACTCAGCGCTACATCAGCAATATGATGACCAATCCGGTGAGTTGCGCCAAGGTGCGGGAGACCATGGGACCGATTGCCGCCGCGGTGGGCTGTAATTGCCATTTCAAGCAGTTGCGCGGCTATCCGGCCCCGGTCTGGCACTCGGAGGAGTATCGGGAAACCCATCGTCCGAGAAGCCGGTCAACGCGGGATGAAGAGGATACCCCGGAGGTAACGAAGGACAGTACCGCCAATGCCTCGGCGGTAGAACCGGAAGAAGAATCGGAAGTGAAAACACCGGCGGTGACCCTGGCTGATTCCAGGGTCGGTGAACTGGTGTTGCGGTTGATCAGGCTGTCCCGGCAGGAGCGCGATGTGGTGAAGAAGAAGGTCCGCTATCACGATGAATTGCGCAAGTTGTTCCAGGCCGCCGGCGTGGAGGAGTGGGAAACGGAGCACGGTGTGTTGCGACGGGCGGTGGAGGAAGGGGAGGAACGATGGATAATCCAGGTTTGACGACGGGCGGTGTGCCGACGTTGTGCATCATGGGTGACGGGGCGCAGGTCAGGAAGCGTGACCGGACACTGCTGGTGATGCGGCGTGACCAGGTGGTGGCGGAAGTACCGGTTTTTCAGGTGAAGCGGATTTTTGCATTCGGTGCGGTGAGTTTCACGCAACAGGCGCTGACGGTGATTCTCGAGAATGGGATTGACGTGAGTCTGTTCAGCCGCGGCCGGCGTTTGCAGGGAAAGATCGTCGGGATGGAGAGCAAGAACGTGTACATGCGGTTGGCGCAGTACGAGCGATGGCGGGATACGGAGTCGCGGACGAATCTCGCGCGGGATATTCTGCGTGGGAAGCTGGGCAATCAGCGAACGCTGCTCAGGCGGTTTCACCGGCGTCAGGGGGGAACGGTCTTCGACCAGGCCGCAGAATCGGTGGATTCGGTGCTTGCGAGACTGGACGAAGCGAAAGATGGGGTGACGCTCATGGGGCTGGAGGGCACCGCATCGGCGACGTATTTTTCGGCGTACAAGACGTTGTTCAGTGAGGAAATGGGGTTTGATCAGAGGCGCCGGCGGCCGCCGCCGGATCCGGTGAATGCATTGTTGAGTCTTGGGTACACCATGTTGACCAACGAGGCGGCGTCGGTGATCGAGGGGTTGGCGCTGGATCCGTACATCGGGTTTCTGCATGGGATCAAGTATGGGCGTAAGTCGCTGGCGTTGGATTTGATCGAGGAGTTCAGGCATCCGGTGGTGGATGTGTTGACCACCAATTTATGTACCAGGGGGATACTGACGGCGGCGGATTTTCAGGTTGATGCGCAGGTCGGCTGCCGGTTGACCGAGGCGGCATTGAAAAGGTACTTCGAGTCCTATCAGGATTTCATGACCCGTTCTTCCAAGACGAGGGGAAACGATGACGGGGAGGCTTGCTATCAGGCATTAATTCTGGGTCAGGCGCAGCGTTTCATGGCGGCGGTGATGAGCGGCGGTTCGTATCAGCCGTTCCGGGTGCGATGAAGACGTCGTTGTACGTGGTGTCCTATGACATCCGCGATGATCGGAGGAGGAACAAGGTGCTGAGAACCATGAAGGGGTATGGCGATCGGGTGCAGTTCAGTGTGTTCGAGTGCATCTTGACGATTGAACAGGTGAAGTGTTGCCGGGCGGAATTGAGTAAGTTGATTGATGTGAAGGAGGATACGGTGCGGGTGTATCGAT
>JAFGDC010000053.1 GCA_016932295.1 candidate division CSSED10-310 bacterium | reverse complement strand
TGAGCGAGATGGGCACGGTGATAGCGGGAATCAGCGCGGCCCGGGCACTGCCAAGAAAAAGATAGATGATGCCGATTACCAACGCCACCGCCAGCAGCAGGGATACCAGGACCTCCCGAACCGCCGCGTTCACGAACACCGAGCTGTCCCGGAGAACGATCAGCTCCATCCCCTCGGGAAGAGTGTCCTCGATATCCTTCATAACCTTCTTGACGGCACCGATCATGGCCAGGGTGTTCGCGGTGGATTGGCGGCTGATTCCTATCCCAACCATGTTCTTGCCGTCCGCCGTAAAGCTGTCGCGAAGGGTTTCCGGAGCGATCTCGATGTCGGCGACGTCCCCGAGCTTCACATGGTAACCGTCATCGCCGCGGCTGACGACCATCCGCCGGAAGTCCTCCGGCGTCCGGTACCCCCGCTTGACCCGCAACGAAAACTCCCGGTCCTTTGATTCCAGCCGGCCGGCCGGCAATTCGACATTCTCCGCCGCAAGGGCGCTTTCGATGTCATCCACGGTAAGTCCGCGGGCAGCGAGAGCCGTCCTGTCGAGCCAGATACGCATGGAATATCGCTTTGCTCCGAGCACAGTGGCGGATGCCACGCCGTTCACAACGGAAAACCGGTCGAGAAGATGGCGCTCCGCATACTCCGTCAGTTCCATCGGAGTCATGGTCGGATGCAGCAGCCCGATCATCAATTCGGGAATGCCGCCGGTACTGCGCTTCGCGATTTCCGGAGAATCCGCCTCGTCGGGAAGCTGGCTGCTCACCCGGCTGATCTTGTCCCGCACGTCATTGGCCGCCTCGTCGATATCCCGGCTGACATCAAACTCCAGACTCACCTGTGATTGGCCGTCTTCACTGCTCGATTCGATTGTCTTGAGCCCTTCGATCCCCGACACACCATCCTCGATGATCTGGGTTATCTTGGTTTCCACCACGCTTGCCGCGGCCCCGACATATGAGGTGCGGATGGAGATGATGGGTGAGTCGATATCGGGGTATTCGCGCAACGGCAGACGTGTATAGGCAAGGAATCCGAAAGCCACCAGCAGCAGACTGATGACGATGGCCAACACCGGTCTTTTTATTGAAATATCTGACAAGATCATGATTGTCTCCCTGGCGGCCTATGAAGCGACTGCTTCCTGCGGGTTCAGGTCCGCCGGATCCATGCTGACAATGTGCACCCGGGCCCCGTCCCTCAAATCCATCAACCCATCGACAACGACCTGTTCGCCGGTTTCCACGCCATTCAGAATCTCGACCCAGCCGTACTCGCGCGCGCCGATTCGAAGTTCGCGACGTTCCACCGTGCTGTCCCGCTTCACTATGAAGGCAAAATGATGGTCAGCGAAAGCCGTGAGCGCCGCCTCCCGGACACCGGCCACGTCCCTGGACCGACAGATCAGCGTCACCGTCAGGAGCATTCCCGGCCGAAACCGGTGGTCAGGATTGGGAATGTTCGCCTGCACAATGATGGCCCTGGTCGCCGGATCGACACGCGAATCGATGCTGGCCACCACTCCCGTAAAAAGTTCACCCGGCCACGCCGCGCTGGCAGCCTCGATTTCCTGCCCCACCGCGATCTCGGCCAGCATGATCTCGGGAATCGAAAACTCCGCCTTGATGACCTCCAGATCATCAAGGGTAGTGATGACTGTCCCCGGATTCACCAAAGCCCCCAGGCTGATACGACGGATACCGAGCGTGCCGGAAAACGGCGCCGCGATACGTCGATCCTCCAGCCGGGCCTGCGCCGCTGTCAATCTGGCAGCCGCCATGCCAACGGCGTTCTGGCAAACCTCCAGTTCCTTCTGAGAAGCCATCTTCTTGCCACGCAGTTCCCTGATCCGTTCCAATTCCCGCTGCTGCTCAGCCAGATCGATCCTCGCCTCCTCCACCTCCGCCCGTTCCTCGGCATCATCCAGTTTCACCAGGATATCGCCCGCCCGGACTCCGGCGCTGTTCTCGAAAAGGATCTCCGTGACACGACCTGAAGCCATTGCCGTGATATCGACTGATTCCTTCGCATACGCCGTGCCGATAGCCTCGATCCTCGTCTCGAAACGTCGTGTGGCAACCGTCTCCACTCTCACACCGCTTTCCCCCCCCATCATGGGAGGAAGCTTGGCGGACTGGGCATTACCGAGCAACCGATTCACTCCCCAGATGATGAGAACGGCACTGAGAATGATCCCGGCGGTTTTGATGTGCTTCATGGCTGTACCTTTCTTTCCGTTCTGTCTGCGATGGAGGACGTCGACGGCGCGTGCAATCCCCTGATCCCCGCAAGGCTGAATCGCAGAATGTGATCCACCAGCGCCGCCTTGTCGATTTCCGGCACCAACGAATCAAGAGAGTGACCATCCACCGTTCGTCTCCGGCGGTTCCGTTCGTGAACCAGCGGCATGAGACATTGGGAATGAACACTTATTGCACAGAAATGAACGTCCATCTCACTGGCCTCTTCATTAAGAAGCTCCCGCACGACATCCATGAACATCCGATGCAAAGGATCGATGGAGCGCTTCATGACCTCCGCCAATAATCCCGTCGGATTCGCCAGCTCTTTATGCGAGATGTCAAAATCAATGCTGTCCGGCGCTGCAATGCGGTTGACGTTGGCTTGAATATGTCCCCTCAACCGCTCCTCCGGTGGCGCATCCGCGGACACCCCGCCATCGGGCGGATTCGCCTCGATACTGCGCTCGAATGCGTGCCGCCATGCCTCCGCGTAGAGGCGTTCCTTGCTCCTGAAATGGTAATTCACCGCGGCGATGTTCGCCCCGGCCAGCCTGCAAATCTCGGCTGTCTTGGCCGCAAAAAACCCCTTCTCGGCAAACACGATACCAGCCGCCTTCAGGAGTCTTTCGCGGGTATCCATTCCGCCCTTATGATCTACTGCCACCGAACCGCCTCCTTTCATACGACCATTTCAAATGAACTTTTGAAATGATCACTTGAAACAGATAATAGAAATGTATTCGGCATTGTCAAGAGAAAAATTGAAAACAACGTCAAATCCGGACGACACATCTCTCGTGAGGTGGATTTCCGCCGGCGGCAGGTCTCTTGAACGTATTCATGTCATATAACAGCCTGTCATTGGATTCCATTCCTGGCTCCGCGCGATTGTGGCAAGGCCCGACTGCGGAGTTTACCCACCAGGCGGCGAAGATACCGGCGTGCGTGTATCGATGCCGGACCATTCATCAAGTGACACCCCGGGGAAACGTCACCATACTGGGGGAAACGGCTGAGGAAGCGGTCATTGCGAGCCGCTGGACCGGATTCAAGGCCGCGGTCCATACCCCCATTCCACGACCGCCAGGCCGCCGCGCACGTCATCCATGGCATCGTTCAACATGGCGCCGTAGAATTTCAATCCGGTCAAGGTTTCATCACCGGTGTCAGGCCATGGGAACGCACCTATCACCTCCAGCATGGTTGCGCCGGGCGGCACATCATGGAACTCGAAGTCGATATCCAGGTGCGATGGCGGCGAGTACTGTGTCCAGGTCGGCCAGAAATAATACATTCCGAATACCTCCAGGATAAAGAATGTCGGCACCTGCGCCAGTTCGGTACCGGGATTGTCCAGGTAACCCAGCACGTAGAATTCCTCGCCGGGATGAGCCATGTCGCCGGGCAGCTCGATGCGAACGCCGAGCGGATAGGTCGGCGTAGGCGAATACTCTGGTGTGGCGGATGCCGGCGGCGTAGGGCTGTTCACCTGGGTTGCACTGGGCGTCGGCGACACGGTCGCGGTCGCGGTCGCCGTGTCGGTGGGGCTCATGGTGGGTGTCCGAGACGGCGTTGACGTCGCCGTGACGGTCGGGGTCGGCGTGCTGGTGGGGGTTGGCGTGTTGGTGGGCGTCAGGGTCGGTTGGCCCGTAGGAGTCACGGTTGGAGTCCTCGTCGGAGTGGTACTGGGCGGTAGGGTGGGTGATGGCGTGGAAGTGAACGTCGCCGTGCGGGTCGGTGTCCTGGTGGGAGTATTTGAGGGCGGAGGTGTCAGGGTCGGGGAGGCGGTGGGAGTGGGTGATCGTGTCGGCGTAGGGCTCCTGGTGGGGGTGCCGGTGGGTACCGGCGAGCCGCCGGGCACCAGGATCGTCCCCCAATCCCCGGCGATCCACGTATCATTGAGGTTGAACGAGGCGATGCTGCGGAGCGTGGCGGTAGTGGGACTTCCAGCCAACAGCCAGGTTCCGCCGCCGTTTGAGGTCTCGAGGATCTTGCCGTCTCTGCCGACCGCCAGGCCGGCGGTTGATGAGTAGAAACAGATATCGTACAGATCCGTATTCACCGGCGTGCTCTGTTCTGACCAGGAGCCGCCGCCGTCGGTGGTGGCGATGATCAGGCCGTCATCGCCGGTGGCCCAGCCGTGCTGCGCATCGCTGAAACACATGGCATAGAGGTAGTTGTTCACGCCGTGGGAATAATTCTCGACCCAGGTGTCTCCTCCGTCGGTGGTCTCGAAGATCCCCGCCAATCCAGTCGCGGCGAAGCCGTGGTTCGCATCGACAAATTGCATGTCAAACACACCGCCGTACCCCATGGCGGCAATCAAATCCCATGCGGCGCCGCCGTCGGTCGTTTTGAAAATGCCGTGCTGCGCCCCGACCAGGCCGTTCATCGTGTCCGAAAAGTGCAGCACATGGTAATTGGGCAGCGATGGTTTCTCCTCCCACGTCGATCCGCCATCCGTGGTCAGAAACAACGAGTAGGAACCGGCGACGAACATGGTGGAGGCATCCAACTGTTGAATATCCTCGAGGGGAGAGCTGGAAACCCGCGCCAGCACCAAGGTCCAGGAGGCGCCGCCGTCGGTGGTCCGCTGGATGAGTCCGGGTGCGCCGAGACCCCAGCCGTTCAGGGTATCTTCCATGAAAATTTTATGGAACGGGTTGCCCATGTTCTGCACGCAGAGAGTCCAGGAGGAACCGCCGTCGGTGCTG
>JAFGDC010000500.1 GCA_016932295.1 candidate division CSSED10-310 bacterium | reverse complement strand
TTCCAGTTTTCGGAGGAAAACGCATAAAGCGTGATATGCGGCACTCCCACTTCCACGCTTTCTTCGACAATGCGCCGGACAGTCCGGACGCCGGCGTAGTGTCCGGAACGTCGCGGCAGGGATCGCTGGCGAGCCCAGCGGCCGTTGCCGTCCATAATGAAGGCGACATGAGCCGGAGTCTGTCCCGGCAGCAATCTCTCGCGCAGTTCCTTCAGCCCCATCTCCACCCCGTCAAGTACTGAGGATTTCCTTTTCCTTGAGCTTGAATAATTCGTCGACCCGGGCGATAGCCTTGTCCGTGATTTTCTGAACCTCACCGTAACCGCGATGTTCATTATCCTCGGTGATTTCCTTGGCTTTCTGCAGCTCGCCTATCATATCATTGGCATCCCGGCGTATGTTGCGAATGGCTATGCGGATATCCTCACTCTGCTTGTTGATCATCTTCACCAGTTGGATGCGTCGTTCTTCGGTGAGCTGTGGGACCACCAATCGGATGATCTTGCCGTCGCTGTTCGGAGTGAGGCCGAGATCCGATTTCATCAACGCTTTCTCGATCTCGGCGAGTTGGCTCTGGTCCCAGGGCTGGATAACGATGAGATTACTCTCCGGAGTAGAGACAGTCGCTACCCGGTTGATCGGTGTAGGGGTGCCGTAATACATCACCCTGATGTTATCCAGCAGACTGGCCGAGGCTCTCCCCGTTCTCACCGTCGAAAGATCACGTTTGAAGTGATCGATTGTATCGGTCATGCGCTGGCGCGCATCGTCATATATTTCCTCAAGCATGCTCCTCTCCTCCATCTACCAATGTCCCGATTTGATCACCGCGTAACAGTCTAGCCAGATTCCCCGGGATTGTCATCTGAAAGAGACGGATAGGCAGCGACTGCGAGCGGCACAGGGAGAAGGCGGTGAGATCCATAACCCGGTATTTCTCCGCAATGACCGTGTCAAAGCGGGCGTGTGGGATAAAGACGGCTTTTTCATGCAGAACCGGATCCTTGTCAAACAGGCCGCGGACTTTTGTACCCTTGAGCAGGGCAGCGGCATTGATCTCGAGTGCCCGCAGCGCGGCGGCGCTGTCAGTGGAAAAATAAGGGTTGCCGGTGCCGCCGGCGAACAGCACCACGCTGCCTGCGGTCAGAGCGGCATCGGCTCTGGCGGGATCGATCGCTTCCTCGCAAGGTCCCGCTCCGAGGGCGGATTGAATGAGGGTGGGAATACCGGCGGCGCGCAGACTTTCCGCCACCAGCAGGGAATTGACCACTGTTGCCAGCATGCCCGCGCGATCCGCCTGCAACCGTCGCACCCCCGGCAACTCCGTGGTCGCTCCCCGCAGGATATTGCCGCCACCGATGACAATCCCCAGTTGCACGCCAAGCCGCCTGGCTTCCGAGATCTCCCCGGTCACGCGAACAATTGCTCCGGCATCGATCGGATCGCCGTCTCCCTGAAGCAGTTCACCGCTGATTTTCAGTAGCACCCTGTGGTAGATCGGCATCATGTGGCCGGACACCGGGATTGAACCTATTCTCCCACGCGAAAACGAGTGAAACGCCGAATCTCGATCTTCTCACCCGTTCTGGCGCTGGCTTCCTTGACGAGGTCGCAAATCAGCTTGTCCTGATCCTTGACGAATGGCTGTTCTGTCAGGCACGTGGTGGCGAAGAACTTGTTGAGTTTGCCTTCGACGATTTTCTCGATGGCGCGCTCAGGCTTATCGGCCGCCTGTTCGCGGTAAATCTCTTTTTCTTTTGCGACGACATCCTCCGGCACGGAGTCCGGTGACAGGTACAAGGGATTGGATGCCGCCACGTGCATGGCCAGGTCTTTGGCAAGCGCCTGGAAATCATCCGTCTTGGCAACAAAATCGGTCTCGCAGTTGAGTTCGACCATCACGGACAACTTGTTGTCAAAATGAGTGTAACACCCGATCACACCCTCTTTTGCATCACGTGAGGCACGTTTGCTGATGTCACCCTCGGCTCGTTTTCGGAGCAACTCGATGGCCTTCTCCACATCGCCATCGGCCTCGGTCAACGCTTCCTTGCACTTCATCATGCCGATTCCGGTCATATCCCGCAGCTTTTTTACATCCGCCGCTGTTATTGCCATGATACCCTCCAGCTCTATCTTTCTGATCGAAAATTCCAAGAATCAGTCGGTTTCGTCATCCTCAAGATCGCCATCGGACAGCTCTCCAGTGTCCGGCGACTCATCCGCGGCGTCGTCAACGTCCGCTTCGGTCATCGCGGACATATCTTCACCGGGATCTTCATCATCGTCGGCTGTTTCATCGGCAGCGCCCGACCATTTCTCGGCCAACTCGCCCACCGTCTGCACCTGCGTTCCGGCGACGGCGGCGGCGGCTTCCTTGGCTTCCCGCGCGCGCTCTTCGCGCATTCTGGCGGCCATCAATTCGTCGCGGGTGCGCTGGTCGACAATCTTGTTCTCGAAAATAGCACGCCCCTCGAGCACCGCATCCGCCAGCTTCGAGGTGACCAGCTTGATGGCACGGATAGCATCGTCATTGCCGGGGATGACATAATCGATCAGATCAGGGTCGCAGTTGGTGTCGACGATAGCGATCACGGGAATCCGCAGCTTGCGCGCCTCGTTCACCGCAATCCTCTCCTTCTGGGGATCGATGATAAATACCGCGGCCGGCGGATTCTTCATGCTGCGGATACCTGAAAGGTTGCGATCCAGCTTCACCCGAACCTTCTCCAGTTTGGTCAACTCTTTCTTGGTGAGCGCGATATTCTCATCCTGCAACTGCAACTCGATGCGTTCGAGCTTCTTGATGGACTGCTTGATGGTCTCGAAATTGGTGAGCATGCCGCCCAGCCATCGATGATTGATGTAGAACATTGAGCAGCGCTGGCTTTCCTCGAAAATCACGTTCTGTGCCTGCTTCTTGGTCCCGACGAACAGGACGGTGCCGCCCTCGCTGACTCGATCGCAAACTAATTTGTACGCGCGGATGAAGAGTTTCATGGTCTTGACGAGGTCCAGAATGTAGATTCCATTTCGCTCGCCATAAATGTAGGGTTTCATTTTGGGATTCCAGCGCTTGGTCTGATGGCCGAAATGCACACCAGTCTCCAGCAACTGACGCATGGTGACGATAGGCACGTTACTCCTCCTGACAGTTAGGGTTGAGAGAGCCGACCGTTCCGGCCGCTCCCTCCTTCGACATCCTTCCATTCCCCCTCCAACCACACTCCGCGGTACCCTCCAGGGGATCCAGATGCCTGGGTTTCATATTCACTCATGGATACGCGCCAGCCACTGTTCACATCTTCGGGTGAACGTGCACCAGTGCGCAGCCGGCCAAACAACGATTCGAGATCAGCGTTTCGAGAACTGGAACCGCCCGCGCGCGCCCTTCTGGCCGTATTTCTTACGTTCCACCTCGCGGGGATCGCGCGTCAGCAGGCCGTGCTTTTTCAGCATGGAGCGCAAGTCCTGGTTGTAATGCAGCAGCGCCCTGCTGATGCCGTGCCGCACCGCGCCGGCCTGGCCGGTGTTCCCACCGCCGACGACATTCACTACCACGTCCACCTTGCCCAATGTTCCAGTGAGTTCCAGTGGATACGCGATCACCATGCGCAAGGTTTCCCGCTTGAAGTAGTTATCCAGCGACCGCCGGTTGATGCTGACCTGGCCGGTGCCAGGCTTCAACCAAACTCGCGCCACCGACGTCTTGCGCCTTCCCGTTCCGTAATATCGAGCCTCTTTCGACACCCGCTCCTCCTTGCTTTCTGACTCACTTGCCCAGATTGTATCGCCTGCCGTCGAAGGGAATATCCCTCGGCGCCTGCGCGGTGTGCGGATGCTCCTGATCACCGTAGACCTTGAGCTTCTTCAGCATCTGCCTGCCCAGGATGTTCTTGGGTAGCATGCCGCGCACGGCGCGTTTCAACACCCAGCCAGGATCGTTCACCATGCGTTGCTGCATCGAACGCGAGCGCAACCCTGCGGGATGTCCCGTATGCCAGATGTAGAGTTTGTCCGCCATCTTCTTTCCGGTCACCCTCACCTTGCTGGCATTGATGACGATGACATGGTCACCGGTGTCGACATGCGGGGTGTACATCGGCTTGTGCTTGCCGCGCAGAATGTACGCGACCACCGAGGCCAGCCTGCCAAGCGGCACGTCCGTGGCATCCAACACCAGCCACTCGCGAGTGATGTCTTCTTTTTTCGCTGAAACCGTCTTCATACTTACTCCTGTAACGCATGGAGTCCAACGCTTGACTCAAAGTCATGACTATATGGAACCGATGCCTGCCTGTCAAGAAAAATGTCCGCTTACATCAGACACGGCGCACTTCGCCTCCGGCTCCACCATCCCCCATCTCATGACGATAAGGCATGTCCGTCTTCAAATCGCCTTCAGACCGCTTCCAGATTTGGGGTCAGGATCTCAGGATCGAGGCAAAGCTTCCTGCTTTTATCATGAACCATTCCATCTGTCATCACAAACTTTTCCTACCTGTCTCCCCCCTGCATCTCCCCTGGAATCGGACCATCGGGGTCGCCCCGGCAGGAATAATCTCGGAGCAACTCGCGTTGACACCACCATTCCGGTCATTTAGAGTTCCAGTTCGACGGTTCAGCGGCATGGACACAACTCGTTCCATCACCTGTCAGCCACCCTTGTGGAAGGAGATTTCTGATGATGTATGAGGGCGAAGACCTGAGACTGATCGACGGCGGTTTGGGCAATCAGAGGGAGCTTCCCTGTCACGACGATTCTCCCACCTGGATTCTCGACCAGGCATGGGATGAGGTGAAACAGATTTGTCGCAATGCGCTCGATGCCTACATGGATTATTGCCGGGAAGAGGGCCTTCCCCACAGCTACCTGCTGGGTCTCGATGTGCTGATCATGGGAGAGGCGGATCCGGATGACCCACGCCATGTCAGGGATATCCGGCCCACCCTCGTGGAAGGCCCCTGTTGCAATTCCTATCCGGCCTGCCCGAACCTCGATTCATACAAACTCTACCGGCGCCTCCAGGCAAAGGGTTTCAATCCCGACCGGGTCACCTACGACGTGCATCCCACCAAGATCCGCGAAAAGATCGCCCGTGCACTGATCAACATGTGGAGCGCGCACGGCCATGACCAGCTCCCACGGGTTGGCATATTCACCAGGCCCTATCCCGAAAGCGAAGAGGAAGCTTCCCACGTTGCCATGCTGGAAGGCTTCAAACTCGCCGGACTGGAAGCGTACCGCGTCACTCCCGATGAAAACCCCACCGTCCGGGACGGACGGCTCTGGGTGCACGGTAAACCGCTGGATGTCTGCTATCGACGGATCGAACGAATCCACATCCCCATCTTCTACGGAGAACAACTCGGCCGCCGTATCATCGAGGACACACCACACACCCTGTTCTTCAATCCCCTCAAGATAGACGACCTTCGCTCCAAAACCATCGAGGAACGAGTCTTCCGCCGCTGGGAAGCGAAAACCGGCGTCCGTATCTCGCGACCCCGCACCCTGCTTGGTGACGAGATCACGCCCGGCAACGTCACCGCCCTGGCCGATGCCGGCGGATACGTCATGAAGCGATGGAATTCCACCGGCGGCAAGGGCGTCTTCCTCCACCTCAACATGGCGCGTGCCAAGACGATCGCGGAACAGCTCTACGTGCGGTACGACGGCCGGCACATGCTCCAGATGGATGCACAGGCGCTGACCCGTCACCTGGCCGAGTTCGCCGATTTTCATGAAGATACGGCCATTCAGCAACTGCGGCTGGTGGATGCGCGGGTTCTCGGTGACAGAAAGCGACTCGTATACGATACGCGGATCAATGCCCTCTATGATGCAGAAGCGAAGCAGTGGGATTTCATCTCAGGTATTTCCCGTTCAGTACCTTGCGGCGATGGCATCGAAAGCGGCAATTCGCTGCTGACCAATATCACCGCCGGCGCGGAAATCTCACCCCTGGTCATGGGCACCAGCAACGATCCCTCCGTTCTCTCGGATGTGACCTTCGGTCCGCTCCTGACCGCGTTGATGAACGGAGCCCACGACTACAGGTTCTAAACGTTGCCACGGACACCAGCGGAGGCGGCTGTGTTGCATGCGCGCCGGCCGCACGATGCGCCATTGTCAACTGACGTTCCACCACAACCTGGCGGGAGCCGCAGAAAACGGACTA
>JAFGDC010000052.1 GCA_016932295.1 candidate division CSSED10-310 bacterium | reverse complement strand
CAGGCCGTCCGAGACGAGGTTGGGCCGCCGGCACCAGAAGTTTTTTCTCAACCGGCGGTTCATCAGGGACCGGCTCATCCGGTCGGCCATGTACCGTGCTTACAGTTCCACCATCGCTCATGATCGCCATCCCATCGTATTCCTGTTCCTCGATGTGCCCACGGAGCAGGTGGATGTCAATGTGCATCCAACCAAGGTGGAAGTCCGTTTCATACAATCGCAGCAGATCTATGGCCTGGTCCAGACCACCATAGCCGCCGCTTTGTCCCGGACGGTGGGGATGGAGCGCTCTCGTCCGGATACTGAACCGGGCGATCCCGCACGATCATGGACCGGCAACCATCAGGGTCATCCGTCCCCAGCCACCCTGCCCGATGACCTTGTTGCGCGTGGTGAAGCGGCCATCGCCGAACGGATCCGACGCGCGCTGCTGTCCGGTGAGGCAGGTCGCGATGCAGCGCGCTTCCCGGAATACAGACCGCCGTATCCACGGGAAGGCGGCGCTGCCGGCGCCGCAGGTTCCATGCCGGCCTCTTCCGGCCAGTTGGAAATGCTACCGGCCGCCGCGCTGCCTCGCATCATCGGCCAACTGCACAGTACCTTCATCGTCATGGAGGACAACGGTGATTTATTGATGGTGGATCAGCATACCGCGCATGAACGGGTACTGTTCAACCATTTTTCCACCCTACGAGCCGGAGAACCGCCTGTTGCGCAGCGATTACTGGTGCCGATAGATTTTCAGATGGACCTCCGTGATGCGCAGATTCTCCAGGAACACATCGATGGCTTCACGGCGTTTGGATTCGCCATTGAACATTTCGGCGGCAGGGATTTCATCCTCACTGCGGTGCCCGCGCTCTTGAAGGAGAATGACCCGGTGACCATGGTGAAGGACATGGTGGATGAACTGGGTGAGCTGCAGGGGACGGGCGGCCCGCGCCGGCTTATCGATGACATGGTGAGTGTCATGGCCTGTAAGGGTGCGGTGAAGGCGCACCAGCGCCTGTCCATGGAAAAGATGACGGCTCTCATCGAGGCCCTTTACGCCACTGGATTGCCCGATACCTGCCCGCACGGCAGACCTATCATCATGCGGCTGCCGCTGAAGGACATACATGCATACTTCAGGCGTTGAGTTGTCGCCGGACCGGCCTGCGGTCGCCGCGACGGGGGGTGCCTGATGACCACCCGCGACATACTGGTGGTCATCGCCGGTCCCACGGCAATTGGCAAGACGGAGCTGGCCGTCCGCCTGGCGGAGTGGTTGAACGGCGAGGTGATCAGCGCCGATTCCCGGCAGCTCTACCGCCATCTGGACATTGGCACGGGCAAGCCCACGGCGGAGGATCGGCGGCGTGTCACCTTTCATCTGCTGGATGTCGCCGATCCTCCTGAGACATACTCCGCGGCGCGATATGCCGCCGCAGCTCACGAGGTGATCGGGCGAGTGCTGGAGCGTGGATCTCTGCCCATCGTTGCCGGTGGAACTGGCCTGTACATCCGCGCCCTGGTGGGGGGATTGTTCCCTTCACCACCCGCCGATGAGGCGCTTCGGGAGCGGCTGTTGAAGGAGGAGCGGGAGCGGCCCGGGTGCCTGTTCGCCAGGCTGGAGAAGCTGGATCCTGTTGCCGCCGCGGGGATCATGCCAGCAAACCTGGTCCGAATCATACGGACGCTGGAAATTATCATGCTGACCGGGGAAACCGCCAGTGCACAGCGACAGCGGCATGGATTCCCCGATCGGCGCTACGAGGTCTTGTCATTCGGGTTGAGAATGCCGCGTGTGGCGCTCTGGACGCGGATAGAGCGGCGGGTGGATGAGATGTTCGAACGGGGACTGGTGGCGGAAGTGGAAGGACTGCTCGCGCGCGGATACGATCCCGCTGCACCAGCCATGAGCAGTCTGGGGTATCGTGAGGTGGCGGCGATGCTGCGCGGTGAGTGCGACCTGGAGGAGGCCAAGGCGCGCATGAAGACAGGTACCAGGCGGTACGCCAAACGGCAGATGACGTGGTTCAGGAAGGAACCGCGATTAACCTGGATCGATCTCGATGAACAGGGTGACCTGGATGCGGCCATGGAACGGATCATCACGATGGTGCGGAGCCGGGTTCAATGCCAGGAGTGAACAAGAGCGCGGAGCGGGCACTTCTGGTTGGCGTGGTCATGCCCGGCGATCATGGCCACGATGCCGCCGATTCGTTGGATGAACTGGCGCAGTTGACACTGACCGCCGGTGGCACGATACGGCATACGGTGACCTGCACGCTCCGCGAAGTGCACCCGGCAACCCTCATTGGAGCTGGAAAAATCAAGGAAATCGGTGGAATGTGCCGGGACCATGACATCGACCTTATCGTGGTGGATGAGGAGTTGGCCCCGGCTCAGCAGCGCAACCTCGAGAAAGAATTGGAGACGCGCGTGCTGGATCGAACCGGATTGATCCTGGATATCTTCGCGATGCGGGCTCGGTCTCACGAGGGTAAACTGCAAGTGGAACTTGCCCAACTGGAATACCTGCTGCCCCGGCTGGCCGGGATGTGGCGTCATCTGTCACGGCTGGGAGGCGGAATTGGAACCCGCGGGCCGGGTGAAACCCAGCTCGAAGTCGACCGCCGGCTTATCCGCAAGCGGATCCAGGCGGTAAAAATGTCCCTCTCGCGGGTGAAACACCGCCGCATAGAGAACAGGAAGAGACGGCAGCGCCAGCAGGTGGCGGCGATTTCGATGGTGGGGTACACCAATGCGGGAAAATCCCTGTTGCTGAATCGATTGACGAGTGCGGAAACCTTCGTCGAGGACCAGCTCTTCGCCACGCTGGATCCTCTCACCAGGCGGCTGGCGCTTCCTTCGGGCCGCATCGTGTTGATCACCGATACCGTTGGTTTTATCAGGAAGCTGCCGCATCAATTGGTTTCCGCATTCCGCGCCACGCTCGAGGAGGTGGTCGAGTCCGATCTCCTCCTGCACGTGATTGATTCCAGCCATCCCCGCATGGAGCAGCATATGGAGGCGGTTCGAGGAGTGCTGGAGGAACTTGGCGCGGGCGCGAAACCGGTGGTATGGGCGTACAACAAGATCGACCTGGCTGACGATCCCGCCGCACTGGCCGCGTCCTTGCAGCGAAGAACCCCTGGCGCAACGGCTGTTTCGGCGCTGCGTGGCGATGGGCTGGAAGAACTCATGAGGAGTCTCGATCACGCACTCGAATCCACCATCGCCAGCTTGCGGCTCAAGGTCAAGTACGGCGCGGAAGCCCTCCTTGGTGAGATTCGGGCTCTCGGTGAAATCCAGGAATACGAATATCAGGAAGATGGCATCGCCGTGACGGTAAGATGTCCCAGGAACCAGGTGGATCGTCTCGTGGCGATGGCCACCGGCGGGCTCATCATGCGCATCTGATGTTCGTTCCCCCTGGGTTGGATCACGGCATGGTCGTCGAAACCAGTTGCCATGCCCGTCGTTTCTGTCCGCCGCGCTGAACGCATCGCCGCACCATCGTGCCTGATTCGCTAAAAGTCCTTAACTAATTGGAATTTAGTTATTTTTTCTCGTTGGCCAGGTGAAATGATGGTTGCACAATCCAGGATGTGCTGTTACCCTTTAAAGCCGTCTGAACCGAGGAGTGATCGTGAAGACCGTGCTGATCGACGCATATACCTACATGCTGACCTTCGCTGAGGAAAGCGTCATAGCGGAGCACAATCTGTGGGCGTCGATGCGGAGTAACCTGATCAATCGCATGATCCGGTATCGCAACACTTCGGGAAACTCGATTCATATCCTGTTCGATTCCCGCTGCATGGGAGGAGATCCCCTTGCGGATCCAGGTGTCGAGGGGGTCGGGTTACACATGGTCGGCGGCGGAATCGTGGCGGCGGCGCGTGAACTGCTGGCCCTCACGGGATCCCGGGAGCGGATCGTCGTGACCGATGACAAGGCGCTGGCCGAGAGTTTGCGGGAGGTTGCGGAGGTCCTGCAACCGATTGAGTTCCAACAGATGGAAGAGCAGGCTGAGGATGCCGCCCGGGAGTCTGAGGAAAAAATCCATCGCCTGGCCGGTCGAATCCTGTCGGACAGTCGCGGCGCCCGCCGTGATGCCTTGGAGCAACTTGTTGCGCTTGGTTATCCAGCCGCCGCCAAACAGGCGTACCTGGCACTGTTGGAAGATCCCGAGCCGGACCTTCGGCTGCATGGGATCGCCGGCGTGAAGCTGACCATGCCTGAAGTCTTTGAAGAGCAACTGCTGCGGCTGCTGCGTGACGAGAACGAAGAGGTGTTGCTGTCGGTGGTGAACCATCTCATCGGCTCAACCCGCCGCGACATTCGTTTCAGTCTGCTGCGCACCGCCAGGGAATGTCCATTCGAGGAAGTCTCCATCCGCATCGTTGGTGAACTCGATCTCGGAAACGACCGCGCGCTGGCCCGTTACATGGTGCGGTGGTACCTGAACGAGGAAGTGGCCGAGCGCTTGTTCCTTGAACCCTTGATCGACTCCATCGAGCCAGCGGTTCTGCTGGAAACGGCCGTCGAGTTGCTTACCAGCGGCGAGCATCTTCCCACCAGGATCCGGGATCTTCTGATATCGGTCATATTGAACAAGGTTGATGCGACCCACCTGTTGTGTAATCTCACCATTCTGCCCGAACCGGCATGGGAGACCATCGGCCAGCGGGTCGCGACCATGAGTGACGACGATCTTGAAGAAGCCTTGGCGCGAATGGTGGAAAAGGGAGAACCAGATCACCGGGTGGTAGGTTTCCTGATCACCATGGTGGAACGGGCGCCGGTGCGGCGATTCTTGTCCGATTGGCGACTCATGCTCGATCAGCAGCGCCGTCTCGATCTCGCCGCGGCCATGGTCAGGCATGGTGAGATCGATGACGTGGTCTTCCTGGTGAATGCGTTCCCTCGTTTCGATGCGGATACCGCCGCGGGACTGGTGCGCCATCTCCATGATCACCCCATATCCGGTCCGGCCGTGGAGGCGGCGTTGAGCGTGATTGTCAGTTGGCCGCCGCAGCTCGTCGCCCGTATCACGGAAGTGGTTGTTCGCTGGCTGATCGCTCATGGTGATGCTCTCGGGATCAAATCATTCGTGGATGTTTTCAACCTGCTCGATGGGGACGCGTTGGACCATGTCTTCCAAAGGTTGACCGAAAAGATTGACGATCTGCCCCTGTCGGCGTTGCTCGCCGAATATTCCTTGTCACCCTTCGGCATGCGGCTCATCGAACTCGCCGGTCGGGGTAAGGGGGAAACCCAGAGATCGTTTCTGCTCGAACGCCTGGCTGATGAAAAGACCGCTCATGCCGCCGCGACGCAATTGGTGAAATGGGGCGAAGCGGAATTGGACCGGGCGGTGCGGGAGCGCGCCGTGGGATTGTCCGCCGCGGAACGCGAACGATGGCTGCCGTTGCTGGTCGCAATGCGCGACGATGCGCATCTTGCCGGACTCATGCGGGGTGCGGTTTCTTTCCAGGCGGTCGTGCGCATGGCGGAGGGAGCAGGACAGGCGGCCGCCACCATCGCATCGGCGTTGACCATGGCCTACCTGGACCTTGGTGACGAGGCTCGGTCACTGGTCTTGAAGGAACTGAACAAGCGCGTGGACGACCTGGATGATGCGGCCTGGGCTCGCATCCATACCTGGTCGCAGGTGGACATGACCACCGACGCCAGATCGCAGCTCAATCGGCTGTTCATTCACCGGCCGGTCGGCATGAGCATCGAGGACAAGCTTTCCGTTATTCATGATCGCAACATCAGTTGGCATGATAAGGAGGAGCTGCGGGATGCATTGCTGAAGGATCCGGCATCCTTTGATACCTTGTTCGGTGAAATCGTCCCGAAAGTCAAGGGCCGCTTCCGTTCGTGGCTCCTGGAAGGTCTTCCCGAACGGGTCGGCCAGGAACTCCTGGAAGCCATCATGCGACATCGCAACAAGATGCCCGGCATCTTGAAGGAGCGCCTGACGGAGTATCTGTACGAGGCTCCGGAATCCATTCTGCTGGCGGTGCTGGAACGTCGGCTGAAGGATCCAGAGGCAGATGTGCATTTCTGGGCTGAGTTTTGGTGTGAACGCCTGGGTGGTGTGCATCTGGACGATCCGCAGCGGGTCCGCAAACTGGTGGGCGCCTGCATAGACAGGATTCGCGACAAAGATTCTCAACTGGCGGTGGAGTGTTCGCTGGTTCTCCTGGATGAAAATTTCGAATTCAACCGATTCAACCTTTTGTTGGAGGACATCCACCGGCAGGATACTCCGGTGCCGCTCTTCCTCAAGGCGGTGGATAGGTTGCGCTTCTCAAGTTACGTCATGCAGGCCGACCGGCGCCAGTTGCTCGAGGTGTTGCACCTGCTCTTTTCTCATGTCAGGCGTTTGTTGGCGGCCGCCGGTGATCGGCGCTGGATGGCGCAGGTGATGGATGCGATCGCGGTGCTGCTTCGGGCCATGGCGCAGTCCGGAACGGATTATGAAGCGGGCGCCGGCGCGCGCGTGCAGATCGCCGCGACGGCCCAGGAACTCGTCGATCTCATTCGTGGTTGTCCCCTTCCATTGGAGCGCTTCATACCCACCCTGACTGTGGCGTATGAGCAGTTCGGCACGCTGTTGCCGGCGATGGACACGCGGCTGCGTGGGTTGCGCCTGATGCTGGCCAGGGCCTACATTCAGGCCGCCAGGCCTGATAAGGCACGCGCCACGATTGGCTCCCTGAGCGAGGGGGACCTGGGCGAGTTCGCCGTGGACTGGGTACAGTTGTTGCTGCTGAATGGTGATCTTGCCGGCGCCGTGGGCTATTACAAGGAACACCTTTTAACCGGCAGCGGCGATCCGGCCGAAGTGGCTGCGGAATTGCAACGTCGGATCGCATTGGAGGAGGGGGAAGGGCATGGTGTGAGTCGCATCATGGCAACCCTGTTCGCCATCGAACAAGGGGATTTCCAGACCGCCTTGGAGGAAATAGAGACATTGCCCTCCAGCATTGCGGTGCGTGACCTGGCTCGGTGGTTGAGCCTCTCGT
>JAFGDC010000051.1 GCA_016932295.1 candidate division CSSED10-310 bacterium | reverse complement strand
GCGTTCGAAGGCGGTCGAGGCGCCGGCGGTTGTCATGACCTGCACTTTGTCCAGGCTGCGTTCACCGATGAAATCGACGCCGATGTGCGCATCGTACGCCTGGATCAGTTCCACCGCCTCCCGGCCGGCGTCCACGATGTCCGCCACAGTCATACCGGCCACGCGCTCGTCCACCAGGTTCAGATCCTTCAGTTCGGCGGGACCGCTGAAGCTGAAATGAGCGCGATCACCCAGTTCCGCCAAGGCACGGATGCGGTCCGCCACCTGGGCGGGATCGCGCATGTCCGAGATGATGGCCTGGCCAAGCTTACCGTCCACCATCGCGCGGACGGCCGCGCCAGTGCTGTTGAGCGTGTTCAGATTCTTCAGGCGACCGCTCTCGTAGATCACCAGGTTCACCGATGTATCCAGGCCGAATACCTCGGCGGCATCCGTCTTGCGGCTGATTTGTGCCAGTAGTTTTTGCATCTTACTGTCCTCCAATCACGACATCACGAATGCGGATATGGGGAGAGCCCTCACCCACGGGCAGCGGGAACTGGAACGTGCGGCCGTCACCCTTGCCGCAGCCACCGCCGCTCTCTATCTGTCGGAAATCGTTCCCCACCATGTCGATATTGCCCAGGGTGGTGAACAGATTTCCCGACAGGGTGACGTTCTTGACCATCTCGGCGAGCTTGCCATCGCGGATCATGTAGCCCCGGCCAGCGGTGAAGGTGAACATCTCCTCCGACTGACCGCCGAAGGCATCCACCGCGTACACGCCAAGTTTTATACCGGCCAGCATCTCCTCGAAACCCGATTCGCCCTGTTCGATACACGTGTTCCGCATGCGTGGTATGGGCGGGAAGCGGTAATCAAGCGCCCTGGCGTTGCCCGTCGGTTTCTCCTTCAGCTTGCCGGCGGTTTCCCTGGTATGCAGGCGGCCCACCAGCTCGCCCTCGCGGATCAGATACGTTTTCTCCGTCGGCACGCCTTCCTCGTCATACTTCATGAAGCCGCGGCTGCCGGTGGTGATGCCGGAGTCGTATATGTTGAGGATGGGCCGGCCGAACCTGGTGCCGAATTTCATGAGTTCCAGGAGTCGCTCATTCTCGTACACCTTCTCGGCTTCGCTGCTGTGGCCGAACGCCTCGTGCACGAAGGTGCCGGAGAGGTGCGGATCGCAGATGCAGGTGTATTTGCCGGCTTTGATGGTGGGCGCATCCAGCATTTGGATGGCGATGTCGCAGGCATCACGGACGGCATCGTCCAGTCCCAGGATCACGTTGAAATCATTGGAGCTGCCCGCGCTGGTATAGGCCATTTGCGTGATGCCGTCCCGGGCGGACCTGGCGGACAGGTTGCAGCCCACATCCATGCGTTCCTGCCGGATCGTGGTACCCTCGCTGGTGCTCAGCCAGATCACCTTGAAGCCGTCGCGGTACCGCACGCCGGATGTGAGGATAAGTTCATGATGATCGAGGATCATCTCGTTGTAGCGTTTGAGGATTTCCAGTTTACGGGCGAGGCTGACATCGCGGATATCGTTTATGATATCGGCCTTGACGTCGTCCCGTATCACCGGAACCTCGGCCAGTTCGGTGCGGCCCCGACCCACCAGCCGGGCCTGTTGGATGGCTTCGGATGCCGCCTGTTCCATCCGGTCCAGGTCATTGAATGTGACGAAGCCGACGCCGCCCTTGTGGTAGACCCGCGCGCAGCCGCCCAGTTCCAGCGTTTCCTGGAGGACGTCCACCTTGGGTCCGCGCAGGTTGATCTGCGTCCTGACGAACTCCTCCACCCGCAGTTCCAGGTAGTCGCAGGAGCCCTTGTACTTGTTGATGACATGTTCGATACGATCTTTCATGGCCGGTTCTCCTTACGGTGTTGCAATGGTCATTACAACCGACAATCGTCATAGAACTAGCGCAGATTGGCTTTCATTACAACGTCAAACCATTTTCCCGGATCCGCCGCTCTTGATGAGGTGGGAAATCCAGGCATGAAAGACGCATGTCACCGCTTCGTTGATTTACCATGCCTAACCTTCTACTTCTCAAAGAGGGACAACTGCCTTGGGCGTTCGGAAGCGACCGTCAAAGCATCTCGTGACATCCCGGCGCTTTTGGTCTTCTCCAACGCACACTCCACGTTATCGAGAGTCACGCTCGATGTTCCGTCATCGAGTGTGACAAGGGTATGACGTACAGATTCCAACGGCCAGCCATCCATGAAACGAAAGACAGAAGCGACAAGATATTTCCGGTCGCGTTCAAAGGTCAGCCACCTGCGCCCAAGGGCTTCGGCAGCAAAACCGGTGGTGTTGGAACCACCGAAGATATCCAGGACCAGGTCATTTTCATCGGTGAGCATTTTAATAAAAAAGGCAGGAACATCTGCCGGAAATCGCGCCGGATGACGTTGAAGTCCAAATTCCTTACAAAGCCATAGATAACTGGAGTTGCTGTCCGTGTTGGGTATTGTCAACATATTTGACGGTATGGCACCGCCATTGTCCTTGCCGAAACCTGTGCTTATGTCGTGTCCGGACGGCCGCTTTTTCGGCTTATAGAAGTTCTCTGGATCTTTAATCAGTTTCTTCATCCTCTCTGAGTAAGGTGCCAGTACATTTCTGACATCGGCCTTCGGACAGGCCGTCTTACCGAACCACCAAATCGTATTTACAGAGTCTTTTACCCTGATCTTGCGCTTGTTCACCCACTCGATAGGTGATGGCAACTTGGCGGGATTGAACCAATAGAAATCTTCAGCCAGGTGAAATCCTATATCATCGCAGAATGTCAGTAATACTCTGAAATTATAGAGGGAGCGTGACGGGATGCCTGGCCGATAAGCGCCGCCAAGATCAAGAACGAAGCTTCCGGTCTTCTTGAGAACTCTGAACACTTCCCTTCCGAAGGGTACAATCCATGCTATATATTCTGTTTCGTCTACATTCCCGTAGGACTTCTGGCGCCTCAACGCAAACGGTGGGGAGGTTACCACAAGATCAATGCTGTCGTCATCAATCTCGCCTAAAAGATCGAGTGCATCACCAACAACGGCACGACCATATCGCGTTACGTACAAAGGGGTGGCTTCCATTACCATACCTCACCCAACCCATCAATCCAGCTCTCCAGAATTTGCCAGAGCACACTGGCTGCGAAGTAGACTTCCGGATCAGTCATGCAAATCGCGTCCACATCACTCTTGGAAAAGTGACTCCTACCGTACCCAACGATATAGCTGATCCAACGCCTGAGGTCGTCATCCGCATTTTCAACCACGGACCACGGATCAAAGCCGCCAGACCGTGCAAGAACCCATGACAGTCCGTCCCTTTTATCCGGTGTGCATGTCTTGAGCAATTCGACCATGTGGTCAACTTGTGGTTCCGTGATCTTGAGCAGTGCCCTGGCCGCCTCTTTTTTCACTTCCAGTGCTGTTGAGTTGAATGTATCAACAAGAGCACCTGCCGAAGTGCTCGTTGCGAACTGTCCAAGTGCCCAAGCCGCTCCAGCCCTGAGTTCCTCGTTGCGTCCGCCATCGCGTAATACTTTGATTAGCAGCTTTTCGCTTTTTGGACTCGAAATTTCCGAAACTACGATCACCGTTTCCAACTGAGTCTCGAGAGGGACATTCATGATTTCACTACTGAGTTTGTTCTCTATGAATGCCCATCCTTCCGGACAGTCATTTGCCGCAAGTGCTGCGGCTGCTTCAAGCTGCACGTAGATGTCTTCTTCCTCGTTGTTAATCATTTTTTTAAGCGCCGATAGCGCTGTCGTGTACCCTCGATAGCGCACAATGCCTTCGCTGCAGCGTAGCGCTCGCTCATGTTTACACTGGTAAGTTTGGCAACGAAATACGCCTCTCCTACCGGTGGCGGCGGGTGTACCTCGATTGTTACGGGAACGGAAGCCGCGACAATTTGGTTCGCCTCGACCATTTTGCCTTCCTGAACCTGTGGAACCAATGTACATTTCATCTCACCCCTGCGACGGATCAATTGAATCCTCTGAATCCGACCCGATTGATGAGGTGTCAACAGGATAAACCTTTCGGAAATCTCCGATACAGTTGATGGCTGCCTGGTGACTGCGCTCATCCATACCACGCGGATTTCAGAGCCCTCCTCGACCCCCTTCGGCTTCGTGACAGAGACTCGCTTCTCAGCAAAGGCTTCTCGCAAATCCCTTACCTTGATGAACTGTACCGGGGAGATGCATTTCAGATCGATGGGAGACTCGTCATTTTGCCTGAAAACAACAATCGACACATAGTCATCATCCCGCATTCCCGCATCCCACGCACGCTCAGGATTCGTCAGCGAGTGTGACATTGAAATCTCGGGCTTGGTCTTGCCCCTGGATTCAAAACGCAGTCCCGTTTGCAGACACAGAATGTCTGGTACACGGACACGTTTAATCTTGATCTTCTTCCATATCTTGAAGCCGGTGGAACCCCTCTCCAGTTCGATCGGTTTAAAGCCAAGTGCAGTCAAACGATCAATAGTTGCATTCGTCCCGGCAGCACCCACCGCCAGTTTTCGAAGAAAGCTGTCATCGCGCTTGAAATTAACTGCCACAATGCCTCCAGTCGGTCTCCTCTACCTGTATACTACAACAGTGCCTCATCTTCCAGATTCGACCTGGACCATACCGTCTGTGTTAATTTTCCTTCCGATTAAACCTTGCGGCTGCATTGCGGGTCTCTAGTTCCTCTCCGCACGGGGAGGAACGTCACCTGTTTCGACGAGAAAGGACGGTACATGGTGAAGAAACCTCTTTCAGCAAGCAAGAGAAACCCGCTCCGAACGGTTGCGGCGATCCTGCTTTTCCTGGCAGCCCCCGTTCCACTGCGTGCCGCCACCCTCTCGGTGACCATGAAGGATGCCATCCAGTACGCTCTCGACCATAACTTCGAACTCCGGCAGACAACCGTGCAGATCGCGGCGGCGGATATCGACACCGCGCGCAGCAAGGCCGCCTTCCAACCCACGGTTTCAGCCGGCCTGCAGGGTTCCGGCCGCATCTCCAGAAGCCGGGATCAATTCACCGGCGAACTGGATACCAAGAGCACCAGGTCATTGTCATTGAGCGCCTCCTCAAACATGGACATCTTCTCCGGATTCAGCAGGAAGTCCACGCTGAACCGGTCGAGGCTGAACCGGGACGCCACGGAAACAGGCGCGATAAGGATCGAGGAATCGGTCATTTACGATACGGCTGACTATTTCCTGCAGACACTTACCGCAACGGCATTGATAACCGTGGAGCAGGAAAACCTGGCGTCACAACGGCAGCAACTGGATCTGGTCGAAGCCTTCGTCCAGGCAGGCCGGCGACCCACCGCCGACCTGCTGCAACAGCGGGCGGAGGTGGCGAACGCGGAGTTACAACTGCTGGAAGCGGAACGAACCGCTCACACCGTTATGAATCAGTTGATGGTCATCATGGGGGCTCCCGCCGGAATTGAATTG
>JAFGDC010000499.1 GCA_016932295.1 candidate division CSSED10-310 bacterium | reverse complement strand
CGGCTTCGGCCGCGATCATCCAGCCTTCGCTATCGCTCACCACCCACCCGCCACCTCTCCTACCACCCCACAGCGCAAATGGCTCGGAGCATTGGTTGCCTTGCTTTTTCCGTCGGGTTTGATTAGCGTACTGCCGCCGGAATCGACTCGCGCCGGTATGACCGGGAGAGTGATTTCCCCGGCACAACAGTAAGCAACGGAGGGATTCATGACGGACTCGACCAGGCGGATCGGCATTCTTACCGGCGGCGGTGATTGTCCGGGGTTGAACGCGGTCATCAGGGCGGTGACCAAATCGGCGATACTGGAGCGCCAATGGGACGTTCTGGGTATCCTGGATGGATTCGAGGGATTTGTCGATGGTCGATGCAGGAAGCTGAGATACGAAGATGTCTCCGGCATTCTCGATGTTGGAGGCACCATCCTCGGCACCAGCAACAAGGCGAATCCTTTCGAGTACATCAGGTTCAGAGACAATCGCAAGGTGGTTACCGATGAATCCGCCCGGGTGTTGGCCAACGCTCGAGACTGGGATTTACACGCGATTGTCTGCATCGGCGGCGACGGCACCATGGCCATGACCGCCAAGCTTTCGGCGATGGGATTGCCGGTGGTGGGTGTACCGAAGACGATCGACAATGATCTCCTGGGAACCGACATGACATTTGGTTTCCAAACGGCGGTGGGAACGGTCACCAAGGCGGTGGACATGCTCCATTCCACGGCTGAGGCACATCATCGCGTCATGATACTCGAGGTCATGGGGCGCTACGCCGGTTGGATCGCCCTGTACGGAGGCGTCGCCGGTGGCGCTGATGTGATACTCATTCCAGAAATTCCATTCGAAATGAACGATGTTTTTAACGAGTTGAAGCGCCGCACCAACATCGGCAAGCGGTTCAGCATCGTGGTGGCGGCCGAGGGCGCCAGGCTGAAAGGCGGCAGTTTGATCGTCGATGACCACGTGGAAGACAGCCCCGATCCCATCAGGTTGGGTGGTATAGGTCGTTTCCTGAAAGAACAGTTCGAAGATCGAATCGGCCTGGAAAGCAGGGAAGTGGTTCTCGGGCATTTACAGCGCGGCGGTTCCCCCTGCGCCTTCGATCGGACGCTGGCCACCAGGATGGGGTATCATGCAATGGAACTGATCGATGCCGGACGCCTCGGCAGAATGGTCTGTCTCAAGGGCTGGGAAATGGACTCCATACCGCTGGAGCAGGCCACAGGCGGCCTGAGGATGGTACCCCTCGACCATCACCTGATAAAGGCGGCGAGAGCAGTCGGCACCTGTTTCGGTGATCACCGGTGATGGTGTCGCCATGGCTGGTCGTCATCGAAGCTGCCCGATCACCTGAAACCCGCGTTGACAGCCGCGGGATGGACCGGTATCGTTATGCTTGACGTTCATCTAACTGTTTATAGCTAAAGGAAGGAAGTAATGAAACAAGGAACAATGCTGGCGGTCTGCGGCCTGATGATCTGGTGGTGCGGCGCCGCGGCCGACTTCCCGGAAGGCATCAACGTGTTTTTCAATGATGCGTCCCATTCCGATGGCGCCGCCTTGAAAGCCAGCGTCCTTGACATGTTCGACGAAGCGCGGGAGTCGATAGATGTCTGTGTGTATCATTTCGACTATCGAACCTATCTGGATGCTCTTTGCGCCGCGGCTCAGCGGATCGGCGTCGAGAATGTGCGGGTGATCGTGGATCACGATTACGCGGACGAGGCACTGGCGGTGCTCGAGCCTTGCGGCATCGAGGTAAGAGACGATGCCGACGGTCCGGATCCAAGCGGTCGGATCGTACATGACAAGTTCATCATTATCGATGGCCAAAGCCTCTGGAATGGTTCTGCCAATTTTACCGCTCATGGAATTACATCTCAGAACAACAATGCCGTGCGAATCGATAACGCCGCCATCGCCATGTGCTACAAGCAGGAGTTCGAAGAGATGTGGGCCGGCAGATTCGGCGCGGAGAAAGCGCCCCATGAGGAACACGATTTCACCGTCGGCGGTGCGCAGATATCCTGTTATTTCAGTCCGAGTCCGGCGGGAGAAGTTGAAGCGGCGATCCTGGCGGAAATCGAGGCGGCCCGGCGCGATATCACCTTCTCCATCTATTATTACACGCTGCGGTCGGTCAGCGATGCGCTGCTCGGCGCCATTTCCCACTACAACGTCTCGGTTATCGGGGTGATGGACCAGGAAGGCGCCGACAGCTACTCCAGCGAGTTCACCTACCTCAAGAACAATGGAATCGCCATCCGAAAACACAATGAACCATGCCCGCACGCGGATTTACTCCACCACAAGTTCATGGTGCTCGACCGTGTCGCGCTGTCGTATGAACCGGTTGTGATCACCGGTAGTTCCAACTGGACGCGCAGTGGCTGCGTGGATTCACACGATGAGAATATCATGATCATCCATAATCGCGCCGTGGCGGAAGCCTATTATGCCGAATTCGTGAAAAACTACTACGGGACCAATGAGGAAGAGGAGCCGGAGCTTACCCTGGCGCTCAACGGGATCGGCTTCAACGCCGGCCAGCGCCTCATCCTCGATGCCGTCATGCAGAATACCTGCCTGTATCGCACCGTCTTTCTCTATGCCGCCCTCAATGTCGGCACGGATGACTACTGGTTCGCTCCCTCATGGCGGCACTATCCGCCGTCTCTGGATCACCTGTCCATCACCCTCATCGGCGGCGGTTCGGTCACCACGGAGACTGTCCTCGATGCGGTCATGCCCGATCCATTGCCGCCCGGTGGTCCGTTCTTCTTCTACGGAGCCATGCTGGATGATGCCAGCGGTGAACTCCTGGGCGACCTCCAGGTGGTGGAATTCAGCCTCTTCTGATCGTGTGCCGCGCCCCGATCTTCTTTCAATACGAGCGGTGTCTGCACTCGTTTTCTTCACGTCGCCGGTCTCCCGCCACTTTGCATCGGCAAGAGCCTTCCCAGTTTTTTCCGGATCTTCACGGGTCACATGTTACGTGGTGGTGCATCGCCTGCCGGTGAATAGTCGGTCGCTTCGACCTGTTCGCGCCTGGATACCGGCTTCAGACGGCCGGCTCCATCAGGTGGCGCAGGGCGGATTCCCGGAGCAGACGGTTGGCGGCCTGCCGCGCTGTTGCATCGCCGTTGACGGCGGCGCTGCAATCCAGTGCCAGCAGCAGCGCATCCCCGGGTAGATCCGATTCCAGCAGGATGCTTTCCAACTGCTCGAGACATCCTTTGAAATCACCAGCGATATATGCGGGTAATGATTTGATGTACGCATGCAGTGTTCCGGCGCGGCGCAGCCGAAGGCGCCGGCCCGTTTGTTTCATGGAGATGCCTTCAGTAAACCGGGACAGGAAGCGTTGCTCGCGCAGCTTGACGTACAGATGGGGAAGAAGGCTCGCGGCATTCTCGCATGTTACCGCGGCGAGATACGTTTCAACGCACTGCTGGTAATCCCCCAATCGATACATGATATCCGCCTTGACCAGGTAGGGTTCGATTTCTTCCGGGGCGCGGCGGATGTGGTGCTCGAGCCGGATAAGAGCCTCGGCCTGCGTGCCGGCGGCCGCGATTTGTGCGGCATGAGCG
>JAFGDC010000498.1 GCA_016932295.1 candidate division CSSED10-310 bacterium | reverse complement strand
TATTAAAATATAACTATGCTGTATTTATTCAGCCATAATCCAATTATATTTGACACAACCGAAAATCCCAGCTTATTCTCAGGAGTACATGAAAATGCAGCGAATTGATCCCGGCGGGGATCAATGGATAGTGGTTTATTTCGGACGTTGACATGGGTGGATCGGACGCGTGAATGCTCCTGACAAAGGTACTTCTCGACCATGCAAACCCTGGGAACCGACCTTGTGCGACTGGCGGGGCTCGACCGCCAGCCGCGGCGGACCGCGGCATGTCCCATCCCCGACATCGATTCAGAGCAGGGGCAACCTTGTCTCCGGTCATCATCATTACCCCGCAGGCAGTAAGTCATTCAACCCTTCACAGCTCATTTTTTGTCAAGGAGGATCAATGAATACACGACCATCATCAACTGGCTGGCGCCGTCATCCCGCCGGCCATTGTCTGCTGACAGTCATGGCCGGTCTTCTGCTGCTGTCCGGCGCCCACCTGTCCGCCGCCGGCGCCGGCGAGCCGGTTATCCAAGTATCGGCGGCGGAACCGGTGAATCAATCCGGACCGGCTGAAGACGGCGCGCCGGCGCTCAAGAGTCCCACCGATCTCCGGGTGGAGCTGCTCCGGAGGGAAGCTGGAAGAACAATCGCGGCGCTCGCGGCGAAGCGCGGCGACGATGGTCCGGAACGGGAACAGGACCATGCACGCCAGATAGAACAAGTCAAACGGGACCTGGAGATATCGATACTTGAAGTATATCTCGAAGAGGCGACGGAGCAGGGCGATGCCACACGGATGGAAGACCTGCTGGACCAGATGGAAAAGCTGCTGAAGCCAGTCCCGCGGCAGCCAGGTCCGGCGCCTGTCGTTCCCGGCCCGAATCATCCTGAGGCGGTTTCACACCACGAGGAGGTACAGTCATGAAGCCGCTTTGGCTGATCATTGTCTGCGCCTGCCTGCTGGCTGTCGTGAGCGCCGCGGCGGCGGACAGGGACAGGGAACTGGCGGAGATCCAGACGCGAATAGCGGAAACCGGGGGAAGGTGGGCGGCTGGCCACAACGAAATCTTCGATCTCCCGGATGAATTGCGTGACATGATGATGAAGGGTGGCCTGAAGGAAGCCCAGGACGACCCTTCGATTCCCGTCTTGCGAGCCACCGAGGAGCAGAAGGCAGAGGCGTTGAAGCGATCCTATTTCTGCTGGCTCGACAATCTGGGGTACAACTGGATGACACCGGTGAAGCAACAGGGATGCAGCGACTGCTGGGCATTCGCCTCCTGCGGCGCCACAGAGGCGAAGATGAAATACGTGGCGTATGAGCCCTATGTGGAACCCGACTTGTCGGAGCAGTATCTCAATGCGTGCCTGGTGGGCCACTGCAACCCCACCACCCTGAGCACACCGCTGAATCACCTGGAGAACGACGGTGTCACCGATGAGTGCTGCTTCCCCTACGTAGGCGGTAATCCACCCCCCGACTGCGCCACCAACCGCTGCTCCGATTACGGCGACCGCCTGCATTTCATCACCAACTGGGGATGGGTCGGCGCCACCGTGGCCGACATAAAGTCCTACCTGCCATCATGGGGTCCTTTGCCCACCTGGATGAACACCAACGCCGCCTTCTCCGCCTATAACGGCGGGGTATTCGATGATTGCGCGAAGGGCGACGGAGGCAACGATGACCGAGCCGGCCACTTCGTCATCATCGTCGGATGGAACGACGACGACCCTGACGGCGCCTGCTGGATCTGTAAGAACTCATGGGGCACCGGGTGGGGCGAGGACACCTACGGACTGGCCGGCGAGCGGGGGTATTTCCGGATCGAGATGGGCACCAATTGCAGCGGTATAGAAGACAATACCGCTTATGTCCAGGTGAACGGCTGGCCGAATCTGACCAGCGGCACTCCTTCAGGCTGGGACTATCCTGTCGTCATGCGTAACGATACGAGCTGCAGCGGCACCTGGTGCGAGGTTCCCGCGACGCTCACCGGCAACGCGGGCGCTTATTTCAATATCGGTGTCAGGAACGCTGAAAGCATCACCTCGGTCGAGGCGTATCAACGGCTTTACATCGACGATGTCTACGTTCGCTGGTTCACGTATCCCTACGTGGGCGGATCGAGCACCTATGGAGCGGTCGACATGGGACCGCATACCATCAAGGGCGGCAGGCATACCATGGAGGTGCACTACGACGATCCCAACCGCTGCGCACCACCGCCGGTGGACGGCACCGTTTGGGAAACAAACGAAAGTAACACGTACGTCAGGCAGTACGTGTGGAGTCCTTATGCGCTCACCGTTGAATCACCCGTCTCCAGGACAGCGCCGCCGGATCCTTACACCGGAGGCACCTACAAGAACTGTGACGGTTTCTCTTTCAGCACGCCATCCGAGGCGTACGCAGCCGCGGTAGGCATGCTCGCCACCAGCGCCAGCGCCGATTACGATCTGTATTTGTACGACGATTATGCGGATGCCGAAACCGGGTTCGGCAGCCATATCGAATCGTCCACTGCCGGCGCGGACAATTCCGAGATCGTCATCTACTGCTCCAATCCCAGCCACAACGTCACCCGGTGGGCGGGAGTCACCAATTACAACGGCAATACCAGCGGCTTCTACATTCAATCGGACTACTACAACAACACCCTGTACACCTCCGACATGCCGATAACCGGCGGCATCGATCAATACGACGTACTGGATATCTACGAGGTGGCCTGCTTCAACGGCAGCACGTACATCTTCTCGCTGGACGTGACCTCGGGCAACGCCGATGTGGGTATCACGCTCTACGGACCCGAGGGGAGCGCTGCGACTTTCAGCAAAAGCGAGTATATCAGCGGTTGTTACTCCAACAGCAGCGGGGACGGCGGGGACGAGGAGTTCTCCTTCACCTGCACTTCCAACGCCTTCTACATATTCGTCGTCTGGAAAGCCAACGCCGAGGATTACGACGACGATTGCTCCTACAATTTCACCTACGGGCTGCCGACGCCGACTCCCACCAGGACGCCCACCCGCACCGCCACACGAACCCCCACCAGGACCCCCACCAGGACACCCACCAGGTCACCCACCATGACCCT
>JAFGDC010000497.1 GCA_016932295.1 candidate division CSSED10-310 bacterium | reverse complement strand
TGGGTATGACCGGTGATTACCATGTCGGGATGCAATTCCTCGAGCAATCGTTTGATACGGTGTTCGGGCTGTCCGGGCCGTCCCGCGAAATGAGTCACGAAGATGCGCCAGCCTGCCGCTTCCACCAGTAGCTCACCCGGCAGATCCAATTCCGCATCCATGTTTCCACGTACGGCATGGACCGGCGCAATGGTTGCCAGTTCAATCAGCACATCTTCACTCCCCACATCGCCTGCATGGAGAATCAGGTCAACTCCCTCCAGCGCCCCATACACCTGGGGCCGCACTACTCCATGAGTATCGGAGATGGCGCCAATGAGCAGCGGTGTTTTCATCACCTTCAAATTGTAGGGCCGTGATCGATAATTGCAAGTAATCGGAGTTTGGACTGTGCTGAATATTCATCGATCGGCGACACGTGCCGGCATGATTCGTGCCGGCGTCAGGTGCGACAGCCGTTGCACAAACAGGATGGGTGGTTTACCCTGAGGCAAAATAACGAGGTCGCAACTCGACGCACGGCCGGCCGTGCCGCTGCAGAAGAGATTGCACCGGGCAGCGATGACGGGGCGCGGCGGGCATGGGCGGAGGAGGGGATTACGTGAACGGGACTGTAGTAAGAGCGATCCTGGTCGGCATGCTGGCGGCGGCATGCAACGGCTGTGGTGGAGGCGGAATTGAAGAAACTTCGAATCCGCAAGGGAAGGTGGGGTTGGTCACCGATGTCGGCAAGGTGGACGATAAGACTTTTAACCAATCCGCTTATGAGGGAATGATGCGGGCGGTGAGTGAACTGGGTTTGCACGGTGCGTTCATCGAAACCACGCAGCCGACTGATTACGAGAAAAATATCCAGCAGTTCATTGATGATGGATTCGGGTTGATCGTGACGGTCGGGTTCATGCTCGGCGATGCCACGCGTACTTTGGCATTGGCGCATCCCGAGGTCAGTTTCGCCATCGTTGATTTCGCCTACGAACCGCCGTTGCCCAATGTGCGTGGTATGGTTTTCGCCGAAGAACAATCGGGATTCCTCGGCGGTGCCCTGGCGGCGCTCATGAGCAAATCGAAAAAGATCGGTTTTGTCGGCGGCAAGGAAATTCCGCCGGTGGTCAAATTTAGACTCGGCTACGAGGCTGGTGCCCGGCTGGTGTCTCCTGACTGCCGGGTGCTGAGCGTCTACATAGACAGTTTCACCGATCCGGCCCGCGGCAAGGCGGCGGCCGAATCACAAATCGCCGAGGGAGCCGATGTTCTTTTCGGATGCGGCGGCACAACCGGCTCCGGCGCCGTGAAAGCGGCGAACGATCAAGGAGTATTCTGCATCGGCGTCGATCAGGACGAGTACCTCACCACCTTTTCCGGCGGACCGGCGCCGTATCTGCTGACGAGCGCGATGAAGCGGGTGGATAATGCCGTCTACCAAGCGGTCAAGGACTATGCGACGGGTGTTTTTTCGGCGGGTACCCAGGTAGGGGTCGCCGCCAACCAGGGTATCGACCTGGCACCGTTCCATGACACGGAAACGTTGATCCCCTTGGAGGTCAAGGCCCGGCTGGCGGAAATCAAGGCTGGACTGGCGGACGGCGGCATCGCGACGGGCGTCGCGCTGTAATGATCCCACCCGGGTGCCTATGATCATCTATCGCGCCGCTGCATCGAACATCCTGGAGAGGCATCTCGCCGAAGCGGTCACTACTCCAGCCGCGGGGGTTTTTTCCGCCATCCGGCGCATCGTCGTTCCCCATGAATCAATGCGCCTCTACCTGCTGCGGCGGTTACCCGAACTCGCCGGCGGCGTGCTGCTGAACACCGAAGTGATCATGCTCAGGATGTTTTTTCGCAATCTGGCGCGTGAACTCCTGGGACTGGGTGATACAATTACGAGTCCACGGTCACCGACACGGGGCATCGATCGGACCCTGGTCTGGTACGCACTGCGGGACCTGGTGGTGAAATCGGATATCGACTGGCTTTCTTTCCGCGACATAGAAGCCGTTTTCGAACCATTGCTGCTGGAACTGCAACAGGCTGGTTTGACTTCCGATATCGCCCTGGACATACTTGCCGGCATACAAGAATTCGGATTATCGACAGACCTGAGGGACCGCCTCGCCCAAGTCATCGAATTATATCTCCGTTGGTTGAAAAGGCGCGGTTCCGCAGACCTCATGACCGCCACGGAGATTTGCCACGACCGGTTGGCGGACTTGACTTCACCCGGTTGCCGGTACCTCCGCTCCACGCATCTGTACCTGTTCGGATTCCACAAACTCACCAGCCGGGAGCAGGATGTTTTCGAGGCATTGTTCCGCTGGTGTCCGGCATCTGTATACTTGATCGGCGATCCCCATGATGAGGCTTTCGCCCTGACCGGCAGGTGGGTGGAGGAACGGCTTGGTGCCCACGAGCTGCGGGATCTTTCCATGCCGGTTGCGCCGCCTCCCGTGGCGGCCTGGTTCAATGCTTCCGGCAAAATGGACGAGATCCGCGAAATAGCGCAACGCATCAACCTGTTGCTGGATCAACCTCACACTGTACCCCACCGTATCGGTGTGGTTTTTCGAAAAAGCGGTTCATACAGTGCCGCTGTCCAGCGTATCTTCGATGAATACCACATTCCGTTCGTCACCCAGACGCGGCTGCCGGCGACCTTCGAGCCGCGCATCCGGGCGCTTCGCCTGGTGTTCGATTGCCTGGAACACGACTTCCCCCGAACCGCTGTGACCGATCTCGTCCACATGGGCCGCCTGCAACTGGAGGAACCGGCGGCGACCTGGCGGTACGAGTTGGACCTGGTTGCCCGGCGGCTTGGTGTGGCAGGGGGTGATGACTGGCGCCGATTGCTGGATGATCGTTTTTTTCGAGACGGATTCCCCCTGCCCTATGCCGCGGAGGAGGAAGGCGGGGACAGTGGCACTCACGTGCCGAAGGAAGCGGTGCTCGCCTTCGGCCGCTGGATGGATGCCCGGCGCAGCATGAACCAGGAGTGGCCCGTCGAATCCGCTTGGGATGATCATGCGGATCGTCTTGTCCGGATGACCGGGGATCTCATCGGTTTCCATCCCGATGAGAACGGCTCCTCACCGCATGCCGGCGATGCCGGCCTGATGGAGGAATTGCGCCGGATGCGCACCATCCTCGGTGGACAGGGGAGTGTATCGCGCCGGCGATTCTTGCAGCACCTCAAGGGGGTACTGGGCGGCGGTCCGGGGATGGGCGGCGCTGATGGCATCGCCGTTCTCGATGCAGAGGAAGCAGTGGGTATGTCCTTCG
>JAFGDC010000496.1 GCA_016932295.1 candidate division CSSED10-310 bacterium | reverse complement strand
GTTGGAAAGAGCGCCTCGCCTGGTTGCCGTGGAAGATTGAACGCCAACGCCTCACGACGAAGATTACAAGATTCCGGGTACGACCCCATTGGAAAGAGCGCTTCGCCTCGACCCCATTGGAAAGAGTTCCGCCTGGTTTCTGTAGTAGACTGTGAGCCATACGCAATGCATCTGTGTTCACAGGGCGACACAGTGTTTTTCAAACTGATCCCGGCACTACCACCGGCAGACAGAATCCGTGCCGGAATCCTTATGCCGAAACGATAGTCGATCGATAAAACAGCTTGACTCCAATGCCTCCTTGGGTCAGACTCGCCAAGTCAGAAAGTAACAGGGCTAGACGGCGATCGACCTTCACCCTCCGTTCCATCCAGCCACGAAAGGATGTACCAGTGCATAAGATGCTCTGCTTGTTCGTTCTCACATCAGCCCACTGCGCCGCCGCGGAATCACGGGACCGCGTGCTCCCCCTCTGGCACCACCTTGCCGGAGATCATGAACTTCCCCTGCCGTTTGGCCTGTGCCTGAATTTCTATACCCAGACGCAGCGTTATGATCTCATCGATCTCAAGGTGAACGGAGCGGAGATACCCCTCGAAAATTTACCCAGTACCCGAGTGGATAACAGCCTGCAGGAATATAACGTGAAGCTCGATGCATGGTTGCTGCCCTTTCTGAACCTCTATGGCCTCGCCGGCGGTGTGACAGGTGAAAATCAGGTGAGTCTCGGCGACCCGCTGGGCCGGATCGGGGTTGAATACGAAGGCTTCATCTATGGCGGCGGCATAGTCCTGGCGGCCGGCTGCCGTAATTTCTTCTTTTCTGTCAATACCGCTCTCACCGCGGCAGAACTGGACACATCCTATTCCTCGATCCGCGCCTGGGTGCTCACACCGCTGGTCGGTTATGCCCGCGGTCCCATGAGTATCTGGGTCGGCGCCACCCAACAGCAAGCCGAAGAACACCACAAGGGAGACATTACCATTCCCATCTTCGGTAAGGTGACCTACGAGGTGGAACTGGAGGAACGTCACCCGTGGAACGTCCTCGCCGGCGCCAGGTGGGCATTCACGCCCCGCTGGCAAGTCGACGTGGAAGGCGGTTTTGGAGAACGGCGCCACCTGATTGCTGGTGTCAACTACCGGTTTTAACGCCTGAATTGACCGTCACCGGGCGTGTGGTCCGCGGCGCATCCCGCCGCCATATCGATCCGCCCTTCCACCTTTTCTTTTACTGACAGACGATTCAAGGTCGGTCCATGGTAATGAACAATGGCGCTATCATGACCGAGTGACGCATGGGGAGAGGAAACCGCATGACCCGGGGGCGGCAACGGCCACCATAACGAACCGTTGGACTATTCGTAATCGAACGTCACCTGATCCATGCCCAGCAGTGCGCCGTTGCCTGCATCCAGATCGACGGCGATGAAGGAGAGCATCTCCGCGGCGCCGGCGCCGGCCGGCCAGTTGAAATCGAGGATGACCTCATCCGAACGGCCGACAGGCACCACCCGCAGGCGACCATCAATCTGATCTCCCCAGCCGGGCCAGAAGAAGTAGGTACCGAAGACATCGAGGGCGATGGCTTCGAAGACGTCGCACCCGGCGGTGGGGTTGCTGACCGAGTAGGTCAACAGGAACCGTTCGTCAGCGTGGTAGACTGGCTGGTTCAATATCAGGGTCACGTCGTATTCCGTCGGTGGCTCGTCAGACGCAGCCAGGATCTCGAAATCGTCGATATTCCAGCCACCGAATGCCAATCCCTGGTCACTGTCCAGCGAGAAGCTCACCACCAGTTCCGGCTGCCCGTCGGCATACTGGGAGATGTCATAGCAGCATTCCACCCAGTAGTTGTCCAACAGGTGTTCGGAGAACGGGTTTTCCCAGATCTGTTCGCCGTTGATCTTGATGATGGCATGGTCGTACCGGCTTTTTTCAACCGTCAGCCACCGGCGGAACCGCAGGTACGTATTTTCGCAGTTTCTGCAGTCGATACTCGGTGAACGGAGTTCCCTGGTGGCGCGATGGCGGTACGTGCCGTCGCTGTACAGCTTGTTGCCCCAGACATTGGTACCGGACCAGGCAGCGAAAGGATCCAGCAGTACGTTGTCACCGATCACACCGTGCTCCCAATCGTCCATGCCGCGGCTGGCGCTGTGCGTCCAGTCACCCTCGCCCGTCTCGAAGTCATCGAAGAACACCTGACGCCACTCCCCTGACATGAGTTCGAATTGAATCTCCAACGGTTCATCCAGACCGGTCACCGCCAGTTGAAACAGAAGGATCGTACCCGATGGAAGAGTGGGTGAAAGCTGGCAGACAAATGCCGTATCGCACAATCCGGTGGCCCTGGCCGGAATGGCGGAGAACCCGGAAACGCCCTGCAGGATGGTCACACCCTCGGTGGTGGAGGTCAACGTGCCGGTGAGCGGCGTGGAATCTTCGCGGCCAACGTTGCGAAGTACGATCTCCAGGTCGAATGTTTCACCGGGAGACGGAATGCCGTCGTTACCGTCATCCACCAAGGTCCGTTCGTATCTCACCACCACCGGCGGGATGGCCCGGTGTACCACCGCCGCAGCGCCATAGCCGATGTTGCAGGTGTCGTACCTGATCCAGAAGTAGCCGTCCAGACCGAAGTCAGTGCCCCAGGAATTCTTCACCAACCAGGCGCCGTCTTCGCAGATGGTGTCATCCCAGCCGACGATTACCACGCCATGATTGACGCCCGGCGGAGACTGGTTGTTCTCGTAGCAGCCGCCGGTGTAATACCGCAGATCATCAAACACGTACATGGCCACCGCCACGGGGCCGGTGGTAAGCGACTGCTTGATGCCGGCAACCGTGTCGTTGACATAATCATACTCGGCGACGCCCACGTAGTAATCACATTCCGTCATGGTGCAAGGCACCCCGTTGGAGGCCTCGTATGGCATGCAGTCTTCCATCACGGCGCCGCTCTCCATCAGGAACTGCCAGGCGCTGGTATGCCAGCCTCCGTTGCAGCCCGCATCATATGGATCACACGAGACCAATTGCTGCTCCGCCAGGTCAGCGCTCCAACCATCGTTGATCAATACCTGCGACTCCAGGGCGCCGATTGCCGAGAAGGCCCAGCATGAACCGCAATTTGCCTGGTTCTTGACCGGCGTCATGCCACCTGAATCACGCCAGTTGAACGCATCCGGCAGAGACGTGATGTCGATCGGCGCACTCCTGTCCGGCGGCGTGAATCCCTCCGGCTCACGCAAGGTCAGCAGTGACCGGAACTCCTCATCACTCAAATGAGACATCGACGTGACACCGGCGGTCCAGTTCAAACCATCCGCGGCAATCCGCGCCTGCACCGCCGCGATACGGTCCGCCTCGTCACCTGCCGCCGCACCAGCCGCCAAACCCGCCAACAACACCACAACAAGAAATGCCATAGGTGCGTTCTTCATGTGTTCCCACCCCTCCTTCTCTGATTCACCTACTCGACGCATCGACAATAGCATGCGCTACCATGTGATTATTAAATTAGACCACATCTGTCAAACGACACGTGCATTCACTTACGTTCCCCGGATTTCCACACTATGACTCACCTCGCCTTCTTCCATGTTTCCAACCGGGCGGCGAACTCGGTGGATTCCGGCTCCAGGGCCACCGCCTTCGCCGCCGCGGCCACGGCTTTCTTGAACTCACCCTGCCGAGCGTACACCTCGCCGAGGGTATCCCAGATGTTGGCGTTGTCCGGAGCCAGCACAACCGCCGCCGCAGCGAAACGCAGCGCCTTGTCCAACCTCATGTCGGCCAGCGCCAACTCCCACGCCACCGCGTTCAGGAGATACGGCTCCGTCATGTTGCGCTCGGCGATCCGGATGGCGAACGAGAACGCCCGTTCCGCCGCCGCATGCTTGCCTGCGGCCATGAATTCCCGCCCCGACCGCACGTAGGAGGCACCCTGGAAAAAAGTCTCGTGCAAGCCATACAGCCGCTCAAGCTCCACTATCGGTTCAGGATTGTCATCCACCCGCAGATCGATAAATCGGTCATCGTTGCCACCGTATCCGCCACCCCGGCGCACCACCAGCAACGCCGCCGACTGTCGGCCGCGACTGTCACCACCCGCTCCCTGGCCGGCCTGCAGCGCCTTGATCAGCCGCACGCCAAGCGGCCCCTGCGAGGTCTCGAAGGAGGCCGCCATGGCTTGAATCACTTCCTCGCCGGTCAAGATGTTGCCCTGGACGGAAAAATTGAGTCCGGTCACGTGTCCCGCCCACGCACTGCACGATGATCCCGTCCATGCCGCGACATGTCCGGCGCCGTCCACCACACCCACCTGCCGGAAATCACGTTGCGCATCCTTGCCGGTCACTACCCCGATCACCTGCTCCACCGGCACCCCCAAGGCCATCAAGGCCAACGCTTCCGGCCCATACGCCGTATTGCCCATGGCCTGCGTGGCCACCGCACCGACCCCGGCACGCGCGAACGGCACCGCCGACCCCACCGCCAGGAACTTGGACTGCACCGCCACCCCCCATTCCTCCATCATCGGATCATACGCCACGATGGAAAACGTGCCGGCATGATTCGCCGGCTCCGCCCCCAATACAGGCACCGCCACCAGTAGTATCAACCATCCCGCCGTCAGTTTTTTCATACCGGTTCACCTCCCGCCGTGATGATACACAATTTTAAAAATAATCACCGCCGGCTGCCCTTCCCCCCGAAACCAAACCAAACCGAACCAAGCCCGATGAAATAACGAAGCCGGTCCAATACCGGCCCAGACCACCTGCCGCCGCTGGATCCGCACTCCCTGGTAAAAACCTCCTTTTGCCTTTAAAAAAAACGACTTTTATCCGCACAGTTCTTGACATCGCATGTGAGAACTTTTACTTTGAACTGGCATGATTGTTAATGAAATATCATGATGGGGTGCCGGGATCCACACCACAGGAACGGACGCACAGGGCTTCCGACTGCAGGCGGATGGGCTCTTCCAGGGGAGGTCTTATGGCGATGGTTCGAATTGTGTGCATTGGAGTGCTGTTCTTTGCGTGGTGCTCCGGCGGAGGATTGGCTGCGACGGGTGCGGAGCCGGGGACCGGCAGCCGGGCGGACTATGGAATTCATCCCGGAGTCGATGGCGCTGATAGTATGATTTTTCATGCCGTCAATCAGCGGCACGGGTTCAGCATCAGGTTCGAGGCGGACGGTCTGGTGCTCGGGAAAGGAGTCGCGGCCGCCGGCGCCGATTGCCGGTTGTCCGTGACCGGTCTAGGTCGTGGTGAAAGCCTGCCGCCGTGCGGCGCGCCGAAGCTGGTGGTGGACCGCAACCGGATCGAATATCGAC
>JAFGDC010000495.1 GCA_016932295.1 candidate division CSSED10-310 bacterium | reverse complement strand
GGCCTGGACAATCTCGTGTATGTTGTGGATTGGAACGATTTCGGCATCGACAATCAATCCATCAGTTCAGTGGTCGCGGGAACGCCCGAATCGTGGTTCGCCAGTTACGGCTGGCGTACTTTTGGCGCGGAACACGGAGAAGACTGGACCGCCGTCACCGGGGCTGTTCTTGAGGCAGCCCACGGGGAGAATCCGGAGCAACGGCCGAGCGCGGTCTGGAGCAAGACCAGGAAGGGTCGCGGATATTACGTGTATGACAATGCATCACACGGGAAACCCCATGACGCAAACTCGGATCTTTTCTGGAGATGCCGCCGGGACTTTGCCGAAAAATACGGCGTCGAGTGGGACAGTTTCGGCGAGCCGCCTGCCGATGCGCATGAGATGCGCCGCCAGTTGGCCGCCAATCTCAACATCGCCCTCGATGTGATCCGCGGCCACCAGCCATGTCTTGCCTACCTGGCGGACAGACTGGTGGAACTCGGCGATAGTGTGCCGGAGGAGATGCCGGGTGCGAAGGTACGGGGACCGGCCAACCCGTTCAATGATCCCGAACTGTATGATTACGAGAAGTATCCAGCAGGGATGTGGGCGCAACCGGGTGAAAAGCAGCCAAACCGCGCCGCGCTGGGGCGATGGGGAGCTTATGTGAACACATGGGCCAAACGCAAGTACGGTCGCCCCGTATTCCTTGCGTGTTCGGCCGATCTCGCTGACTCGACCAACATCTCAGGATTCGCCAAGGGTTTCGCCGGAGAACCAGGCTATGGTGTTTACGAGCGACACACCAATCCCGATGGAACGTTGCTGCCGCAGGAGATCACCGAATTCACCAACGCGGGGCTGACCTGTGGAATCGCCTCGGTGAATCTCTCGGCGACACCATTCGAGGAGTGGGACGGGTTCATGGCGGCGTGCAGCACCTACGGATCATTCGTGTATCTTAAGTACGGTCCCATGCGCCTGTTCAGTCAAACTGTTCAGGACTCAGGGATCAAGCTTGGCAAAGTGCTATGGGTAGCCGGCCATTCCGGTCCCGAGACCGCCGATGACAGCCGCACGCATTTTGGTATCTTTGCGCCCGGAGTCACGCAGCTCTTTCCCCGCGATGCCGTCGTGGATCTGCATCCCTGGGAATTCAACGAGGTACCGGTCATGATCGCCGCCGGACTGCGCTCCAGGGCTCACATCATTGCCCTGCACCTGACACGTCCTCCGGTCACGATTCCCGATCGACATGCACTCGGCATCCCCGGTCACTTCGCGGCAGCCCGCGGCGCTTATGTCCTGCGGCCGTACCGGGAGGGAGTGCCAAAGGCGGGGTGCTGTATCGTGCAAGGTACTGCCAGCACCGCCAATGTCGTCTCGTTACTGCCCAAACTCGACGAGTTGAAACTCAATGTCAAAATCGTCGCGGCACTCAGTCCCCAACTGTTCAGATGGCAACCGGCCGAGTACCGGGATCTGGTCATCGGACCAGGGGACAGGTTCAATTCGACTGTCATCACCAATCGCAGCCGCAAACTGGCTGGCGATTGGATGTTCAATCCCTTGGCGGATGAATACGCCATCTGTAGTGACTGGGATGATCGCTGGAGAACCGGTGGAACCCTCGATGAGGTCATCGAGGAGGCGCATCTGAGCGCGGACTGGATCCTGGAGGGGATCATGCGGTTCGCCGGCGACCGGGAGCAGCGTTTGTATCGCCTGCGGAATCTTCTCGAAGCCGCTGAACGGGACTGAGGTCGACAGGGATGGCATCCTGGCCGTACGAACATGATCCGAGTGATTCTGACAGACGGAGGAACCATGACCACCGGAAATGAATCCGAACACAAGATCGCAATCATCGGTGCCGGTATTTCGGGCTTGGCCGCCGCCTGGGAATTGGCGGATGCCAATTGTCAGGTGGAGGTCTTCGAACGCGACTCCACACCTGGCGGATTGGCCGGTTGGTTTGAAACCAGCGGCACCACGCTGGAAAAGTACTATCATCACCTGTACAACAAGGACACCGACCTGATCGAGTTGATCCGCCAGGTTGGTCTCGGCGACAACCTGCGGTTCCGGAAAACAGTGACAGGCGCATTCTATGTAAACCGGATTTACCGGTTGAGTTCTCCACTGGACCTGCTGCGCTACAGTCCTCTTTCCCTGGCCGGGCGCATCCGCTTGGGTTTGATGGCGGTGCGCGCGAAATTCGTGAAAGACTGGCGCGAATTGGATGACCTTTCCGCCCGGGAGTGGATAATCAGGCTGGCCGGGGAAAATGTTTACGAATCATTGTGGCGGCCACTGTTTCGTTCCAAGTTCGGCCGATACGCATCGGAGGTTTCCGCCGCCTGGCTGTGGAGCAAGCTGGTGCAGCGCGGGGGATCGCGTTCCAAGGGCGGCAGCGAGGTGCTGGGCTATCTCGAGGGGGGGTATGGTGTGCTGTTCAAACGCCTTAGCGAACTCCTGCGGGAGAAAGGCATCAAGATCCATTTATCGACTCCGGTCACATCCGTACGTATCGAAAATGGGAGGGCGACCGGCATCGTGCTGGCGGATGAAATCCGCGCCTTCGATGCCGTGTTGGCAACCGTCCAGGTGCCGGATTACCTCGCCATCGTTCCCGATCTGCCTGCAGGCAACCGGAAATCGCTCAAGGCTATCGGCTTCCTCGCCAACGCCTGCCTTGTGCTGCAATTAAATCGGCGTCTCTCCGATACGTATTGGGTGAATATCACCGATACTTCATGCCCCTTCGTCGGCGTCATCGAGCAGACCAACCTGCTGGATGCATCACATTATCAAGGCAGCCACTTCGCGTATCTCTCACGATACATGGATCCTGACGATCCCTATTATGCGATGGATGCCGGTGAACTCTTCGAGGCGTATCTCCCGTATCTCGAGAAGATCTTTCCCGCCTTCAAACGCGACTGGGTCGACCACATGTTCATCTGGCGCGAAAACCACGCCCAACCGGTGGTGAGCGTAGGCTACCGCCGCTTGATCCCAACCTCCGAAACACCGGTGAAGGCATTGTATCTCTCCACCATGGCACAGATCTTTCCCGAGGACAGGCAGATGTCCAATGGCGTGAAACTGGCGAGGAATACTGCCCGATTGATGCTGAAGAATCTCCGCGGCCAGTCTCCAGGCTAGGTGGTTCCCATCCGGAACAACTGCTGCCGCTTCATGATAACGCTGTAGATTCCAGTTATTAAGACGAGTCATTCTTTTCACGATGCGAAGGAATCAGGGAATCAGGCTTAATTGCAATCCCATGCAGTGCATAACCGATCCCGCAGATTGAAGCAACAGAACGGGAGAAATGCCGTTTTCGGAGAGAGTCAGGGAGTGTCCGGATTCAAGTCGTCAATAGCAGAGGGACGTGGTGTCGGCGATGACTCGGTGGGCTGCTTGATCATGCTCTGGACCGGTCGGACACAACGGAATCCGATATCTTCCGCCATGTGGTTACCCTTGAAGAACATGCGATGAGCGCATCTCGCCTCGACCGTTGTGGTTTTGTATGAACCTCCCCGCAGCACCCTGTAGGAGCCTGATATCGGTCCCTTGGGGTCTTCCTTCTCAGAAAAGGCATAGTAGGTGTCACTGTAGTAGTCATGGCACCATTCCATAATGCTGCCCCCCATGTCTACGCAGCCGATGGCACTGATATCGCCGGAAGCCGATCCAACCGGCATCAATTGCCCGAGGGGACTCTCCATCACGTTGCACCGCGTCGGGTCATCATCATTTCCCCATGGCCATTGACGCAGGTCGGTCCCACGCGCAGCGCGCTCCCATTCCGCTTCCGTGGGCAGTCGCTTTCCCACCCACCGGGCATAGGCATCGGCGCCATCCCAGCTCACATTCACCACCGGATAGCTGCCGGTGCGCGACTCGGGCACATACATGTTTTTCATCCGCCTGATCTGCCGTGGGGGCGAATCCAGGTCGATCCAATTTCCTATCGACGAGGTCGGCGGTTGATCGTTCAGAAACTCGCAGAACTTCAGTACGGTCACTTCATGAAGATCCATGTAGAATGGTGACAGGACCACTTCATGACGAGGCATCTCATCCTTACCGGCGCCGACGGTTCCATGCTCGCTCCCCATCATGAAAGGACCGCCGGGCACGAGAATCATGCCGCCCCGGATGACGGGAACCGGCGTGGGATCGACGACGGGTTGCATCGACAGGAAGGGCACCTGTTCAATGTCCAGAACAAAACGGGCGAACAATGTGATGGCCACCATCAGCAGCACGATGCTGAGCGCGGCCAGCAAGGTCGGCCGCGGCGTCCGCATCGCCTGCACAGAATTGCCCGACCTGTTGAGAAGCTTCCGGGTGCGCATGATGTGCTCCCGTGCCTCGTCGTCATCTGGATCCAGTTCAAGAATTTTGTGCCACTGCTGGATGGCTTCCTGGACTTTCCCCATCTGGAGTAATCTGAAGGCATGCTTGTGATGGTCCTCGATAATCACGGCGGCGACTGGATCGTCTTCTTCATCGTCATCCCAGGGAAGCTTTTCCTGCTTTCCGCCAGCCTTCGCCACCGGGTTTTCCTCCCGGTCCGGATGCGACTCCTCATGACGGAATTGCCGCCGTTCCGTCTTCCGGTCCGCCCGGTTTGCCGCCGCCTTCTCCTGTGCACGCTTGTAGTCCATGCTCAGTGACCTGCAGCGACCGCAGACGTTCTTCTCATCGTCCTTCAGCGGTGTCTGGCACAGCATGCATTTTCGGACCTTGTGCTCCACGTCACCATCCTTTATCACACCAACTCGGCAATGACGCCCGGGTTGATTGTTCGATCGTCCTTCCACATCCGGATCGCAATGATCGAACCAGGCTGTATCCGCTCGCAATCATCCGCGCCGGATGGAGACAGCGCAGCGTCACCACCGGCGATCCATACTCGCGTGCAGCGACGGTTTCTCCTTAGCCGTTCGATAGAAAGTCAGACAGAATCATAGTAAGCATGTGCATCCCTGTCAATCGCATCAATCAGTTGCGACCACAAATCGAGCGGAATCCTGTCACCCGCAGCGGTATCACACCGGTATGGTTCGATCGCCTCCCCGGCGCGATACCACCAGTCCCGAAGGTTGCTTGACATGGGATCTTCCGTGGGATTAGAAAGTTAGAGTGACTTTTACCAGAGGATACTTGAGTGGATAACGGAATCAACCATGTCTTTGATTCACCGCCCTTACGCATACGGAAAGCTGGTATACGCGCCGCGTCCCGCGTCTCGAACGCCATCGCCACGGGAACCGGTACTAGCCCGCACGTATTGTTTTGCTGGCTGCTGGTGCCGGTCATGCTGTTCCTGCCGGCGTCCCCGGCGACGAGTGACAGTCTCCTGCGCCACGGCTTCCGCTCCCCATCCGACCGGCAGTTGAATCTCCTGCTGGTGGCCACCACTGATGTTTCCGACTCGGTGCAGGCAATCCTGGTGGATCTGGGATTGGGTTACGACTACGTGGAAGCGGGCACGGATTGGTCGGTCATCGATTTCACTCCATACGACATGGTGCTCTTCGCCATAGCCGACTGTGCCGTGGGTGATGCCAGCCTGGCGGCGGTGCGAAGCCAGCTCATCGACCAGGGAAAACGGGTTGTCTTCCTGGGAGGATCTTCTTCAGCGGCATTTGTAAACGGGGTCAATGATCACCTGATGCATATCGATACCGCTTCCTACAACTGGAAAGTTGCCACGGTCCCGCACCTGAGAGTGCGCTCCACCTCCCATCCACTGGCGCGATTGCTGCCGTCCGAGTACATCTTCAATAACAGTAATGCCGCCCGATACTGCATCCGTATCCTGGACGCCACCACCATGACGGTGGCGGATAATGGTGACGATGAACCATGTCTGGTGGTGAAGTCCGACTATGGAACCGGTGGCGATATGATTTGGTTCACCAATGATCCTTCTGAATACGCCTGGTCGATCGCGGCCGATCTCGATATCCTGGCGCAGGTGATCGCCAATTGCCTGCCCGTCGCCGGCGAGTGCTCGCTGCTCGTCCTGCATACCATTTCCGTCGATGAATCACTGTTCATGGCTCTCGATGAGTTGGGATATTCGTATGACAGTCTTTTCGGTGATGACTGGCAGAGCCTGGATGCGAGCGCGTATGACATGGTGTTCGCCGCCCTCGATGGTGGCGACATCACGGCGGTGGATGTCGGGCAACTGTACGATCAGGTGGTGGCGAACGGCAACCGGCTCATGGTTATCGGCGGCACGGCGACAACGGCCTATGTGCAGGCGATCCATGATATCCTCTTCGCCCTGGATACCAGTCAGTATCAGTGGACCATTCCCCCGCCCACTCACCTCTGGTTGTGGGACAACAGCCACTTCCTGACCACGGAATTGCCGCAGAATTACAATTTCGACAATGAATCGGCGGCCCGTTTCCAGTTGCGGGTGCGCAGTGGTGACGTGGAAATCGCGGCCCGCAATGGCCTGAATGAAACAGTCCTGTTCTATGCGGATCTGTACAACGCAGGCGACGTGGTCTGCTTTTCCAACTCACCGCGAGGCAGCTACTGGACCGATGAGGAAGACTACGAGATCTTTCGCACCATAATCGCCAATTCGATCCGCTGCGGAGCCCGTTCGGATTGCGGGATCGCAGTCATCTCAGATGATTCACAACTGGCGGAAGCGACCGTCATTCTGGACAGCATGGCGCTCGATTACACTGTCTTCGAGGACAACGGCACAGCGCTGTTTACCGAGGATCCGTTCGTCATTGGTCAGTATGATGTCGTATTCTGGTACACCACAGACCGTCTCATCACCGAACTGGAATATGTCACGGTTGAAGACTGGGTGCAGGATGGCGGACGCCTGCTTCTGACCGGTTATGACTGCCTGGGAAGCCCTTCCGACGACAGAGTGCGCCGGTTGATCCGCTCTTCCACCTTCGGAGACGGTCCTTTCGAGGGTTTCTTCCAGGTCGGTTCGGCGACGCACCCGATCGTGAATGGACCCTATGGCAGTTGGATTGGAGGAACCGATCTGCGCTGCGGGCATTCTGATCATGATTACGCCATCGCCGATCAGGCCGAGGGTGCCGCCTCGATTGCCACGTTGACGGGTGGTGTCGGCAAGATCATCGCCACCGAGGGTATTGGCGCGGATGGTCGGGTTGTTTTCTGGAACGGCAATCTGGATGCCGCCGACTGGACCAATACCAGTTCCCGCGTTCATTGTCAGAAGCTGCTCAAGAACACCCTGGCCTGGTTATGCAGCTTTCCCGCCATCACACCGACGCCACAGCCCACCCCCGCGCCCAGTCCAACGCCGCCGCCGGTACCCGCCACGGGAGTCACGACTGGCCTGCTGGCGCTCCTGGTTCTCGGCGTCCTGATCGGCACGACCGGCGCCGAACGGAAGTAACCCTATCGGATGGTCT
>JAFGDC010000494.1 GCA_016932295.1 candidate division CSSED10-310 bacterium | reverse complement strand
TGAGCCAGCGCGGCGGGTCCGTCGCATCACACTTGAAGATCGGTGATTTCGATGGCCCCATGATCCGGCGGGGCAGCGCGGACGTGGTGATCGGCTTCGAACCCAACGAACTGCTGCGCGCGCTGCCGTTCCTGTCCCCGGGTGGATTGTGCTGCGGCGCGGTGGCGGCGCCTGGACTGCCGGACAGCATACTGACCGCACTCGCCGGCATGGGGGCCGGCACCGTACTCGTCGATGCCCGATCAATAGCGCTCGACCTGGGAAACGCCAATCTCACCAATGTCGTCCTTATCGGCGCCGCCGCCGGTAAACCAGGCTTCCCCTTCGGGTATCAACTGTTGGAAGAAACGCTGAGCCGCGTAGCGCCAAAGAAATATCGGGAATTGAACCTTGCGGCGCTGAAAGCGGGCAGGCAAGTGAAGGGTTAGGCCCCCGCGGCGGTCGTTGCCGGCTTACCGGGCACTGGAGGCGGAGGTCACACCGAGCAGGCCGGTCAAGACAAATTTCCTGCCCTTGAAGCGCAAGGTGAACAGCGCCGGAACGAGAAAAACGAGATCGCGGATTATCTCGCAGCCGCTCCGGAGGCGGCCTATGTAATTGTCGCTCTCCATCTGCATGGCCAGGCAGACGCGGTCTGCCAGGATCCTGCACAGATCCTTGCTGCCCGAAAAACAGCCGCAGTCAAAATTGATGCCGCGTATGAAAGTGATACTCAATAGAACCAGAAACATGCCGAGCAGGCCGGTGATGATGAGCGCCCCGCCCCGGTGGAAGATACCCAGGATGACGGCAATCCCGCCGATCACCTCGAACCACGGAATGATGATGGCCATGGCATTGACGAGAATCGCGGGACAGAGGTCATACGCGTACACCGATCTGGCGAAGTCGCATGGATCCAGTATCTTGGGTACTCCCGCATACAGGAAGACGGTGCCGATGAAGAGCCGCGCGGCGAGATCCAGCCAGGAGCCAGCACGACCGCTCATGGTTCCTCTCCTTCACGCACGGGCTTGCCCCGTTCCGTCCAGTCAGCGTAGCCGCCGCGATAGACCTTCACGTTGAAGTACCCCTGTATCCTCAGGAAATCCGCCAATTCATGAGAGTCATGGCACCCTTCACCGGTGCAGTAGATCACCAGTCGCATGTCCGGCGGATAGAACTCCATGAACTCACCCAGTCGTTCCCCGGCGTCGCCCACCGGCAGCGATACGGCGCCGCGGATGTGGCCTTCCAGGTACTGCTCGCGCGACCTGGCATCCACGAATAAGGCATCCCATGCCTGGTATTCGGAAATGATATCGTCGAACTCGCCGGATTCGGCCTGCGGTTTGCATGGGCCGCCAGGGTTGGGTACCGTCGGATCTTCCCACTCACCGCGATAGGGAAGCGGCGCGGCTGAGCCGGCATTGTAAGCCACCGCCACCACCATCGCGAGCGCACCGAGCGCTATGGCTTCCAGTACTGCGCTTCGCATCCATTCACTCCACACGTCACGGCCTCCTCACATTCCCTCAGCGAAATCGATCGCATATTACGCCGCGATTACCCGGCGTGCAACCAGGCGCCGCCGCTCGATCGATGTCCATATTCTTTTCACAATCACCGGATGGTGAAGTTTCAGAAATCGGCGGTGTTCCCGATGCGACGGTACTGGAGACTCCAACCCCGATTCATCGTTTCCTGCTCACCAGGATGCAACTGTCATAGATCCCCCAGCGCCGCCGTTCCTCTTCACCGGCGCACCATTCCGATGTGACGAACCCGTATTCGGCCAGCAACGCCGGTAGATCACCGCCGAACTCCGTGTATACCAGGCCGTCGCGCACGCTGTCCCGATGATACTCCCGGGGCAGCAGATCGATCTCGCGATCACCATCAACGGCGATACGACGACGCGTCAATCGATCCCGGAAATACGGAACGGTGAACACATGCCTGCCACCCGGCGTGAGCACGCGGTGGACTTCCCGCCACGCGGCGGGCAGGTCACGGATATGTTCGAAGACATCCTGGCTCACCACCACGTCGAACATCGCATCGGGGAAGGTCAGGCACTGCAGGTCTTCGCATCTGGTGCCATCGGCGGCGATGGTGCCGCGAGGAGTTCGGGGCAGGAATTCGGAGCATTCATACTGGGGCAGCCGGGAAAGGAAGCGGTGGATGGGTCCGCGGGACTGGGTCTCGTAGATGGCCAGGTCGGGGTGAACCTGAGCCAGGTGGGCGAGTCCATGGTGGGGATCGACACCCAGTTCGCGACAGAGGATGAGGGCGAGATGGCGGTTGCGCAGGATGGCGCGGCACCACGGACACTTGAAGCTTTCCCGTACCAGCGGCGAGATATTGACAAACATGGCACGACGACCGCAGACCGGGCAGCGGCCCCGCAGGGGAGCCCGGGCGCCGAACTGCCGCAGCATGGCGGCCAGACTCCGGAGGCGGGTGATCGGAATGCCGGTTCGGGTCATGAGGTATCCCTGGCGGTTCCGGAGAACCACGGTGTGAGTGTGGAATGAACTATAGAAGCGGCGCCGCGCCGCTGTCAAAGCATGGAAGCGGAGGCGAAGGCGGACTGTGGATGTGGCGAGTGCCGCAACGGACGGTTATACTGGCGCTGGAGGCTGAAATGGGACTGATGGAGGAGTTCGGCCGGCGTGCCTGGCGGCTTGTCCAGGATACAAGACGCAGCATTCAGGAGAGGAAACAGCGGCGGCAGGAGTATATCAGGCGCTACGGTTCCGACGACGATCTCCTGGTGAGGGATCCCGTGTGCGGCGTATACATCCCCAAGTCGCAAGCCACTGTATCGAGAATCAACGGGAAGTGGTATCATTTCTGTTCACGTGAATGCATGGTCAAATTCAGACAGGAACGACTCAACAAGGATCAGGACCCGGCATGAACGACCAGGAGCAACAGGCCAGGAAGGATATTGTCGACATCGGCCGGCGCATGTATGAACATCGTTTCGTGGCGGCCAACGACGGCAACCTCAGCATCCGCATGGACAGCGGCGACATCATCGCCACGCCCACCGGAGTGAGCAAGGGATTCATGACGGAGGAGTCATTGGTACGGCTGAATCGGCAGGGCGTGGTCATCGGTGACGGCCGGGTATCGACGGAAATCAAGATGCACCTTGGTGTTTACAGGGCACGGGCCGATGTACGGGCGGTTGTACATGCACACCCGCCGATTTCAACCGCCTTCTCCATAGCGGAGATCCCCCTGAACCCGCATTTACTCGCTGAGGTGGTGGTCGGTCTGGGGGCGATCCCTGTTGCCGAGTACCAGCCGCCCTCCACACAGGAACTGGCCGATACCGTGCAGCATTACATCAGCACCAACAATGCCGTACTCATGGCGCATCATGGCGCCATCACCGTGGGCGAAACACTCGAACAGGCGTATTTCCGCATGGAAACGGTCGAACACTTCGCTCATATCAATTACCTGTGCCACCAGTTGGGCGGCGCCAAGGGGTTGCCGCCGGAGGAGATCAAACGGCTGATCGGAATGAGGAGTTTGTACGGAATCAAGTCACCCGGTCGTGACCCGGTGAAGCACAATGGGAGCGAGGACCGCGCCGTCATGGTCGAGGCTATCGTGCGCGAGGTGCTGGCCAGGGTTGCGGGAGCCGGCCCGGCCTGAGGAGGAAACCATGGGATGGACCGCTTTCGATGCGCTGCGCCGACGCGGCAGTTTTCCCCTGACCGCCGGCATGACGGCGTTGTGTGTTTTCAACCTGGTGCTGCTCAGCGCCTGTGTCAGCACCCGCATCACTCCTTTCCGAATACCGATGGAGGATCACACCAGCGCCCACGTCAGTATTTTCCTGAAGGAAAGGGACGCTCGCCAGGGGGGACCGGTGGTGAACGGTGTGCTTGCCGAGTTGTATTACCACGACGGCCAGCGCTGGCAATTGGTACAGCGGGAAAGCATCGGTCAGTGGACGGCAGAGGACCTGGTGCCTGGTCGCTACCGAGTGGCGGTCAAGTACCGGCTGGATGCGGACGGCCGCAAGGAGGCGTTGAGCGGCGACACCGAGCAGTTCTTCACTCTTCGGTCGGGGGAGGCGGCGGATATCCGCATCGTCGTCGAGAAAACGCCGGTGATCGCGATTATCTTCCTGACCCTGACGGTGTTCTTCCTGGTGGTGTTCCTGGTACACCTGATGGCGGACGAGGATGCCGACTGCTGCATGTTCCCCAGTCCCGTGGATATGATGGTGGCCTCGTATTATTTTCCACCGCTGGTGATCACCCCGGCACCGGCGGAATGGCAGATGGGCGTCGTGGCGCCACCCTATGTAGAGGACTGGGACGGCCGCTGGCGCTACCCAGCGGATCAACGGACATGGAACGAACCGCAGATCATCCATCACGGACCCCATGACGGCAGCGGGATGGTATCCCGGGAATCGGACATCCTCATCCAGTTCTCCGATCCCATGGATACCGAGCGGTTGGATCACCGCTACATCGTGGTGACCGATGGGGACGGACGTCGTATCAGTGGGGGGATCTATTATCTCGAGGAGTCCCGTACGTGCATGTATGATCCACTCCGCCCTCTGCCGCCCGGTGAAACCATCACCGTCTCGGTGTACGGCGAGGAAGTGCTGACCCGCGATGGGCGTCCGCTGGGTGACAACTACCAGTGGAGCTTCACGACGATCGAGTGATGCGACCTCCGGCTGCACCCTTTCAGGTGTATAGGAAGATCTGGCACATGTCGGCGGCGGTGGCGCCGTTGATATATTACCACTGGGTGCCGCGCCGGGCGGCCATCATCGCATCGGGCATTACGCTCTTCCTGGCGCTGCTGATCGATCTCGCGCGGCTCACCCTGCCGGCCGTCAACGCTTGGTTTTACAAACGCTTGCACATGCTGATCAGGGAAGATGAGCGGAAATCACTCAATACGTCAACATGGTTCTGCATGGCCATTTTCATCACCGTGCTCCTCTATGAAAAGAATGTGGCCGTGGTGGCGTTGCTCTTCCTGTCATTTGGCGATCCGGTCGCAGCCATCATCGGCAGCACCTACGGCACCCGAAAGGTGCTGAACAAATCCCTGCAAGGCAGCGCCGCCTGCTTCATCGTCTGCTTCGTCCTGGCACAGATGCTCTTTCCCCTCCACATCGCCCTGTGGGCAGCGTTATGCGCCACCATCTTCGAACTGCTCTCCTCCAAGATCAACGACAATCTCGCCATCCCCCTCTTCTCCGGACTCGCCATCACCCTGCTGCTCAAGGAGCCGGTGATTTCCACACCACTGCGCTTCGCCTTCGTCGTATTCCAGGTCTACCTGCTGTTCGTGATCGCCACCTTCATCTTCGGCATCGTGTTCAGGCATGTCACCATCGCGTTGTACCACCGGTTCTACAAGCGCGGATACCCGGTGACCCACTACGCGCCGCCGGTCTCCATCCTGAAGCCGGTGCGCGGTGTGGAGGATGGCTGTTTCGAAAATTTCAAGGCTTTCTGCGAGCTGGAGTACGAGGGTGGTTACGAACTGATCTTCGCCATGGAGGATGCGAACGATCCGGCGCGCGAGGTGATCGAACGGCTGCGCCGGGAGTATCCCGAACAGGTGATCAAGGTGACGGATCATGGGAGCGACTGTCCCGGCGGGCATGGCAAAATCCGCAACCTGATCGCGGCGGAGAAGGTGGCGAGTGGAGACATCCTGGTGGTAAGCGACGCCGATGTCCGGCCGAGTCCCCAATACCTGCGGCGTCTGGTTCGACCGATGGCCGATCCGGCGGTGGCGATGGTGACGGCGGTGCCGTCCTATCACGGCGCGCGCAATATCCCGGCTGCCATGGAGGCGATCATCACCTTCTTCCTGAGCTTCTCCATCTACTATCCGATGGCGTATTTCGAACGTTTAAATACGGCCATCGGCTCCACCATGGCCATCCGGAAGGAAGCGCTCACCGCGACCGGCGGCTTCGTCCAGGCCTGCGATCATATCGCCGATGAACATGTCCTGGCAGAGCGGCTGGCGGAACGGGGCTACAAGCTCGTGCTGGCGAACCGACCGGTGCGCATTCACAACCGACGTGCCTCATGGCGCGGCTGGCTGGCGGAAGTGCATCGCCGCAACGTGATGTTCCGAACGTACAAGCCGCAGGTGTACCCATTCTATCTCTTCCAGAGCGGGATATTCCACGCCTTCCTGTACTGGCTGGCGGTCCCTTCCACGCTGTCGCTGGCTCTTCTGTTACTGGCAGTCGGGGCGGAGACACTGTCGCTGGCGACGCTCAATTTCCTGTATGTGAAGGACCGCAGCACCTATTTCTTCCTCTGGTTGATACCGCTGTTGTCGGTGATCGGCCCCTTGTTGTGGCTGAGCCCGTTCTTCTCCAGCATCGTGGCCTGGCGCGACCGTCGGTATTACGTGGCAAAAAGCGGCATCGTGACGGAGTTGCACGGGTAGGAATGCACCTGTCGCCTATGTTCAGAACGGCACAAATTCGGGTGCAGCCAACATTCAACAGGGTTACATGCTTCGTCACCCGATGCTGTCGCAACGATTCAAACGAACTTGCGAATCACCCATCAACACGGATTCATGGCCGGGCAGGATTACCCATATGAAGTGGAGGAGCCGTCGCATGGCTGTGCGATAATCTCAATGAGGTAACGCTCCAATACGATCCGTTCATCGGGAGAAACCAGGTACTCATTCATGAAAGACATGTGTGCACGAGAGAGAATGTTGACCTCCATTCGTTCAAGCATTAGTATGTCGCACACTCGCTGGCCTATTCGTTAACGCACCGCCGCCATCCGTCTCCGCCCAGTGGTCGTTCGGTCAAGTGAATTATTCCAAGGGCTGTTTTGGGAGAATGTGACGGCGATTTCTTTAGGAGAATCCCAATGAATCGTCTGAGTCTCATCGCAGGCTTTCTGATCCCATTCCTCGCATCCGCAGCAGCGGCAGAATATCACGTCACAAACTGGGACGAACTTCAGGCAGTGAACTCCCATGGTTCAGAGACGGTGTACTTGGACAATGATCTGGACGAGACCAGTGTAGGCTTCGTTAATTACCAGACCGGTTCCGGATTCGCGCCGGTGAGTCTGTCTGGTATTTTCGAGGGCAATGGCCATACGATAACCGGACTGTACATCAACCGCGGTGACAGCACAGGACTGTTCTCTGGAGTCAGCGGAACTGTCCGCAACCTCGGCCTGGTGGACGTTTCGATCACCGGTCACTGGAATGTCGCTGCCATTGCCGGCGGAACAGGTTCCAGCGGCAGAATCGAATGCTGCTATGTAACCGGCGAAATAGTCGGAAATGCCTATGTGGGGGCGATCGTCGGATGGAATGATGGAACCATCAGTAATTGTTACGCAACTGACGGCGCCGTCACCGGCACCAACTCCATCACCGGCGGTCTGGCGGGACGCAGTAACGGCACCATAGAAAAGTCCTATGGCAACATGAGCGTGGCGATCCCGAACGACCAGGTGGCCGGGGTCGCTGGCAAGAGCGAAGGTTCGGTTACTGGTTGCTTTTCCACGGGAACAGTGACTGGCACCAGCAAGGTCGGAGGAGTTGTGGGCGAATTCGAAGGAACGCTGTTGAACTGCTACTGGAATGACATTCCGGGCGATGATGCAGAAGATTGCTACTTCGAGGATTACCGTTGTGAATTCGCTGAATGGTGCAGCGATCCCGAATGCTGTGACATGTTCGGCGGTATCTGGACAGGTGGACCAGGCAACGATGATTGCGGGCGGATCAACAATGATGAGTCCTATTTCTACGATTCCGGGAACGCGCCCATGTCCAGTTGGGATTTCACCGCGAATACCGGGATCTGGCGCGAAGTACCCGGCGGGCTGCCCGAGTTGGCCTGGCAGCCGGAGTCATCGATCCCGACCCCTGAGCCGACCGCCACTCCGGTTCCGCCCTCGATGACCCCGTGCCCAACTGAAACACCATCACTCACGCCGACCATCTCACCCACGTTGACACCCACCAGCACACTCTCCCCGACCATGTCACCTACCAGCACGCCAACCTGCAGCCCGACGCTCCATCCATCCCTCACCCCGACAGCATCGCCGACGGCGACTGCCTCCCCGACAGCCGTCCCCACGGAGACGCCGGCAGAGACAGGCACCCCCACGCCAACCCCTACCGCACCATTTGTCCCGGCGTTCTCCGGAATCGGGGTAGCACTGCTGCTCAGCCTGGCTACACTCTTGATGTCAGGCACCAGAGTGGTCGGATCAAGATGGTCCTGATTGCCGGATAACGGGCATGAATCCTACCGGCAGGTAACAGCCGATTCCATCGTCGGAGTCAGGACGACCGGCGAGAGCGCCGCGCCGCCGATATGGTGGAGACTGGAGATCTCTAGGACGCGTGCCTTGCAGGAAAGATTTCTTCACACTGAGCATCCGGTCTCCACTGCGTGTAATGCCGAGGTGTTACAGTTTTCTCGGAACGAATTTCTCCAGATACACGTCCGTTGCCCCTGTTCGAATTCCGTGGCAGTGGTGCAGAGTCGCTATCTGGATATGGTGTTTCCTTTTCCTGTCTTCGATGAACCCAACCGGAGCAAAATCGCCGGAACGGTCTGTTCCAGAGACGCAAACTGACGACCTGTTTTTGCGTTCCTCCTCAGCGGCGCCTGGTGCGCTTCAGTAACAGGGCAAGGGCACCGAGCAATACGGCGGCACCTGCCGGTCCGCTGGTTGGTACCGGGGCCGGGGTCGGCGGCACGGTGGGAGTGGGCGTCTCCACTGGAGTATTGGTGGAGATCGGTGTTGCCGTGGGGGGAGTGGTTGGAGTCGGAGTTGGGACCGGCGTGTCAGTCGGTTCGGGGGTCACTGTGGGTTCCGGAGAATTGGTGGGGCTGGGTTCCGGAGTCATCGTCGGTTCGGGGGTCAGGAGGGGTTCGGGAGTCAGGGTCGGAGCAGGTGTTTCAGTGGGCACCGGCGTCGGAGTGGCTGGTTCGCCGCAGGGTGCACCGAACACACCGTCACCTGTGACACCCATCACATACAGGGCATGGACCTGCACCTCGTCCGTCTCGCGTTCATCCCACCAGCAGGCCAGCGCGCCGGACTGGCCGGGACCGCAGGCCGCGGCACGGGCGCAGGACCGGTACATGGGTTCGCCGGGACTGAGCACTATCCCATCCGCGCCCCAGGGCAGCATGCCGTCCTGGGTGATCCGCTGGGCGACTATTTCGATGCCGCTCCGTTCTTCCTCCCCGGTAGTGAAAAAGGTGATGGCGCCGCCCTCGCCGTCGCTCACCGTCTGATCGGGTGAATAGGATGCATCCATCACCATGGCCTGTGAGGTCAACGGAATGATGGGCCAGGCCGGCGTGCCGGCCGCGGTGATGCGGCACGCATAGGCATTGCTGTCGTCATACACGAGCCAGGTCACGATGGCGCCACCGGCTCCGTCGGAAGTAAACGCGTGTGCGTACACCTCTTCCTCCAGGCCCGCGGAAACCAGGATGCCGTCATCTGCCCAGGCCGCAGTGCCATTGGCGTTGATTTTCTGCATGTACACATCCGCTCCCATGTTGGACCGCTGATCGCTCCACAGGAACAGGCCGCCGCCGTCACCCGTGGCGGTCACCCTCGGGCAGTACTGATATTCGTCCGCATCACAGACCGCCACAGGCGTCGCACCCCAGAGCATGGCGCCGGTGGAATCAACGCGTTGCGCCATGATATCGGTGCCGGTCAGGGGATCGTATTCCAACCAGGTGATGATGGCTCCACCGGCCCCTTCAGCGGTGATTTTGATGGAGCCTTCGGAGGCCGCTGAGAGGTTAAGTGGCTGGAGCCAGACCTGGCTGCCGTCGGAGGCTATTCTGTGGCAGAACACGCCGGTCGGCTGCCGTGGTCCAAGACCGTAGGTATGCCAGGATACGTAGAATCCACCCGAGTTGTCGGGTACCGCGAACGGACATTGCACCTCGATGCCGGAAGGCGACAGGGGGATACCGCCGGCGCTCCACAGCGGCGTCCCGGCAGCATCCACGTGCTGGCCGTAGAGATTTGCCTCTTCATCCCGCGAGTCCACCCAGATGATGAAACCGCCGCCGACGCCATCAGGAATGACGCGGGACTGCCCCAGCCAGGAACTCTGCGCCCGCAGGGTCAATCCCTCCGGTCCCCAGGCGCGGTTACCGGTGAAATCGAACCGCTGGGCGCAGACCGCCAGGTCCAGCCGGTTGGGTTCGCTTTCATGATTCCAGCAGATAATGAAGCCGCCCGTGCCGTCCGCGACGATACGGTGCCCGTACTGACCAATGGTGGTCGCCGTCACGCGAAGGTTTTCCCCGGGATCGGTGCTCCACTCCGTGGTCAGGTCCTCGCACGGCGCTCCGACGCGGCCGAAGGTGGTCACCCCCATGACGTACAAGGCATCGGCAAGGATCCGATCATCCCGCCAGCAAGCCAGGACGCCGCCTTCATCACCGCTGCAACCGGCCAGCCGGGCATCCTCGCGGGAGCCATCTACATCGTCACAGAGGATCCGTCCGGATTCTCCCCAGGGCAGTATCATGTCGTGAGTGATGCGCTGCGCCACGAGCAGCCATCCGCCGCGGTCCGGCCTGAAGGCGGTGAAGGCCGTGATAACGCCGCCCAGCCCGTCGTACAACGTGGCATGCGGGCTGTACGCCTGTTCCACCCCCCAGTAGGCATAGCTGCTCACCGCCAGGCTGAACCCCCAACTGTCCGAGCCGTCCAGGGCGATACGGCGGGCATACAGTTCGTTGTCATCGCTGGACACCCAGGTGGCGATGGCACCGCCGGCGCCGTCCAGGTCGAACGAATGGGTTTCAATCCAGGAACACGCATCGGAGGCCGGCACGCCGTCGGTTACCCAGGCGGCGGTTCCTGCCGGCAGGAGGCGCTGCATGTACAACTGCTCACCCTCACCGCGACCGTCACGCCACAGGAACAGGGCACCGCCGTCGCCGGTCCCCGCCAGCCGCGGGCAGGCCTGATCGTTCCCGGCGCCGCATACCCGGACACCGGCCGGTCCCCACAGCAGGCTGCCGGTGAATGTTATGCGCTGCGCCCAGATGTCGGATGCCGACACCGCATCCCATTCGCTCCAGGTGATGATAGCGCCGCCCGAGCCGTCCGCCGCGATTTTCTGCGCCTCGCTGCTGGCGCCACCCTGAGTGACGGGAACCGCCCACAGCAGATTGCCGGCGCTGTCGAGATGCTGGCAGTGTACGCCGAAGGATAACCGGGTTTCCTCTCCGCCTACCCATACAATATACGCACCGCCGGCATCATCGGAGACACAGTCAAGACATTGCACATCCTCACCGGAAGGTGAAACCTGGATGCCGCCCGTTGTCCACTGCTCGGAACCGTCAGCACCGATCCGCTGCGCCCAGACTTCGGGACCGCCATTGCGATAATCCACCCAGAAGAAAATTCCGCCGCCGGTGCCGTCACCGCACATGCGCGGGTTTTCCTCCGACACCGCCAATCCCAGTTCGATGCCGTCAGGCCCCCACATGCGTGAACCGAACGCATCCAGCTTCTGGGCATAGTTGCCGAACTGACGCATCGGCGACACATGGAACCACGAAATGAGGTAACCACCCAGGCCGTCGGCGACGATCTGGTGGCTGTATTGATAATTCTGCTCCTCGCTGACTTTCAGGTTCTCCTCCGTATCCGTACTCCAGGTTGACGTGGTTGGCGAGCAGGGATCACCGAGGATACCATGGGCATTGATACCCATGTAGAACAGTTCGGCCGTGTCATGCCGGTAATCGATCCAGCACGCCACCGCTCCGGCGGGCGAGGAGGTCGTACAAGGCGCCGCGAGTCCCTCCATCGGGAATCCGTCCGCGTCGTCCGACAGGATCCGGCCGTTTCTCCCCCAGGGCAGATCGCCATCGGCAGTTAGCCGCACAGCGTATATATCCGTCCCGTATCTGTATTCCTCGTGCATGCAGACCACGGCAATTGCACCACCCACGCCATCGGATACCAGGTACGTGGGCTGCCGGGTGAGATTGTCAATGGCCAGATCCTCGGTCAACCGCACCTTGCCCCACATATCGATCCCGGTTGAAGAGATATGATGGGCGCACATCTGGTCATAATACGAATCGTAATACGTCACGATAGCGCCGCCAATGCCGTCGGAAACCATCTGTTGCGCCGGTTCCACGTTGCTCCAGGCGAAATAGAGCGGACCGGGCCAGGCCGGCGTGCCGGTGGACTGGATGCGGATGATGTTCAGTTCCTCCGTGCGATACGTCTGATCCAGCCACAGGAACAACGCGCCTCCGGCGCCGTCCGCCACTATCCGCGGGCAATGCTGGTCACCGGTGGCGCCATGCACGATGATCCCCGCCGGTCCCCAGAGCAGGCTGCCATCCGGTCCGATCTTCTGGCCGTGGATATCCGAACCGGTTCCGGCATTATACTGCACCCAGACAAACACCGCATTCCCGTAACCATCCGCCGCGATCTTGACCCCTTCACCACCGGTGGAACCGGCGGCGACCGGGAGTGACCAGGCGGTGCCGTTGCCGTTCACATGCTGGCACACAATACCGGTGGTCTGGCGACTCCCCCCACCATCCGACTCCTGCTCGTCCCAGGCCAGATACGCGCCACCGGCTTCGTCGGTGACGGCGAACAAACACTCGGAATAACTCGAAGGTTCCGAAAAGCGGACCCCCCCGCTGCCCCATATGGACAATCCGTCTGCATTCAAACGTTGACCCCACACTTCCGAGGCATCGTTGCGATGGTCCAACCAGAAAACCAGCGCGCCGCCGGCGCCGTCCGGCAGAATTCTGGGAGTCTCACCCAGACACAGGTCCACGCATACGCCGACTCCGTCGGCACCCCACCGCCGGTCTCCGTTACCATCGATCTTCTGCGCGTAAATTCCGTCCTGTCGGTCATCGTATCCATGCAGCCATACCACCAGATAACCGCCATCATCCGATGGCACGAAAGAATGAGACCATTGATCGCCCTGGTACTGCGCCACATGCGGATTGTCTCCCGGATCAGAACTCCAGCCGGCCATGCCGGCGCCGGGAGAAATTGCCAAAAGGCACAATAAAATACTACATATCAAACAGTTACGATAATTATGCACCCATGTCCTCCTTGTTTCACGCGCTGAGGGCTCAAATCCTGCCTCGCAATAGTCTTAGGGTTATACGTCATTGGAGACAAAAGTCAATTGACTGCCTCGATTACACTTTTTCATCCGCCGATGCCGCATAAAGCAGCATAGGATGAAACCAGCGGAGCGATACCGGTTGTTCCAAACCATCATGGCGATCGGGATGCGATGTAAAGATGCTGTTTTCTCTCGTTGCAATGCCCGGCCATCGATCATCGGACCGAAAAGTTTGACTTCATCATCTGGAATTACTATAGAAATCCCCTCTGGAGAATCGGAGAATCGACAGTGCGGCGATCACCCCGAGCGGATGCACGGCGGTTTCCATGATCACCTGCGGATCTCCATCAAGGAAAGGCAGTTCAGTGCGCAATCTCATCATTTCAACGGTATGTTTGCTCTCGATCATGATTTCACTGCATTCGGAATTAGCGGGGGCCGTGGATTACGATAGCAATGTCATGGCGGAAGGCGCCATCTATCCGGTCCAGCAGACCATCGGCGACTTCACCGTGCCGGCTGGCAGCGACCGCCTGCTGGTGGCCTTCG
>JAFGDC010000050.1 GCA_016932295.1 candidate division CSSED10-310 bacterium | reverse complement strand
GTTCACAGGGCGACACAGTGTCTTTCAAACTGATCCCGGCACTACCACCGGCAGACAGAATCCGAGCCGGAATCCTTATGTCGAAACCAAAAAACACTGCCTCCCACAGGCCCCCAATCCCCCGCCAGGACTTGTTGTTGGTTGAGATAGCGTGCAATTCCCGACGTAACGTTCACTATCATGGTGACAAACACCAGATGCGCAACTGTTGGGGGTGTGTCCGCTCTTGGGCCGCAGGCGTCGGATTGAGGATTGTGGGAAGAGGATTTGGGGATTTCGGGAGAAGCGCGTGGCGCCGGCAGAGGGAGCGCGTGGCGCCAGCCGCGCCCTGGTTTGCACGGCGGGATCCGCTGCGGTGCTTCGTGGGTTCGTGAGCGAACCTTCTTGCCGACCTCTTGAGTATCAACGCTTCTCATCGAAAAGTACAGGATTCCAGGTTCGACCCGGAAGGTACAGTGTAAAGGCTCGAGCATTAACGCTTCACAGAGAAGATTACAAGATTCGGGGTACGACCCCTGAGGACAAGATCAATGACCCTGCACTGACCAGGCGGGAGATTTGGGAGGCAGGAACAAGATGAAAAAAAATGAAATGGACAGTATTATGATGAGTCGTTTCATGATGGCATCAACCGGAGAACCGAAATGGACATGGACGAACTGCTGACGTTGCGTGAAGAAATCGATGAAGTGAACGCCGCCCTCTTGACATTGTTGAACCGGCGAACGGAACTGGTGGAACGGATCGGCGGCACCAAGGACCGGCTGGGGATCCCGCGCTTCGATCCAAAACGGGAATCGGTGCAACTTGAAGAGCTTGTGCAAACCAATAAAGGTCCACTGGCAGACGACCTGGTTAAAAAGATTTTCAAAGAGATCTTCCGGATGAGCCTGCATCTCATGGAGGATCAATCCAGACGGAAGCTGCTCGTGCACCGGAGCGGCGAGGATCGCACGGTGGTCCGGATCGGTGGCGTGCCCATCGGCGAAAAGGGACACCCGGTGATCATCGCCGGCCCATGCGCGGTGGAGAGCTACGAACAGTTCGATACAATAGCCGCCTTTCTCGCCGCACAAGGAATGCGATTCATCAGGGGCGGCGTGTTTAAACCCCGGACCTCACCTTACTCATTCCAGGGACTGGGCATGGAAGGGCTGCCGCTGCTCAGGGAAGTCACCCGCCGCCACGGCCTGCTGTCGGTCTCGGAAGTGCTCGATCCCCGCCACATCGAGGCGGCCATGGAGTACATAGATGTTTTCCAGATCGGGGCACGCAACATGCACAACTATGAACTGCTGAAAGCGGTTGGAGAATTGGAAAAACCCGTTCTGTTGAAACGCGGCTTCGGTGCCACCATCGAAGAGTTTCTGCTGGCCGCCGAGTACGTCATGTCCGCCGGCAATCGTAACGTCATTCTCTGCGAACGGGGCATCCGCACCTTCGAGACCTGGACCCGAAACACCCTGGATATATCAGCCATTCCAATTATCAAAAATGAATCGCACCTGCCCATCATCGTGGATATCAGCCATTCCACCGGCCGTAAGGACATCGCCATCCCGATGGCGGCCGCCGCCATCGCCGCCGGCAGTGACGGCATCATGGTGGAAGTCCACAACTCACCAGCGCTGGCCCGTTCCGATTCGGGCCAGCAACTGGACTTCGATCAACTACGAGTGTTGCTGAGAGCGCTGGGCAGATGTGCCGAAGACGGCAGATGTGCCGAAGACGGCGGATGTGCCGAAGACGGCGGATGTGCCGAAGACGGCGGGAGTGCCGAAGACGGCGGGAGTGCCGAAGACGGCGGGAGTATGAAATGATCCCGTCCCGAACCGATAATCAACCCTCACGCCAGGAAAGCTGAAACTCCAGCTCCACCTTGCCACCCTCCCGTTCATGCTCGATGCCGATGGCGGCATCCACCGGCACCGTGATACGCTCGCCTGCCACCTGTATCTTGAAGGGGACGCCCCTTTCCAGGCAATCAGCCAGCCGCCGCAGTTTGGCAATGAACTGACTCAGCGGGTACGACCGTTCCGTGTCGCGGTCGGGTTTGCCTTCCTTCTCGGCCATCATGTCCTCCTCTCGTTCTCTCCGATCTATTCTCATAAAGTCCAGGGCTCAGTGAAGCAGGCGCAGCGCGGTGCGTGCACGCCGGGTCATTTCCTCCAGGGAATCAATTTTACGCAATTGACGCAGTATCATCCTCGGCCGCCAATAAAACCTGCGGAAACAGTGATTTAAAAGCCGGTAGAGTTCCGCCGCCTCGAAGAACTCGGTCCAGGGAGGTGGAATGAAGCCCGGCGCCGGCGCCCGCGCGAACGACCGCCAGGGATCGCCGTCCAGCAGACCACGTTCCACCGCCAGTGTATACAATGCGGTACCAGGGTAGGGAGTAAACACGTTGAACATCGAGTAGTCGGGATCCAGCTCGATGGCGAAAGACAGGGTCTGCAGCACATCCTCCCTGGAGTGCTCATGCGGGAGCCCGATCATGAAATAGGCCGCCGACTGGATACCGGCGCGCCTCGTCATGCGGAAGGCATTGACGATCTGCTGTCGGTTGATGTTCTTGTTCAACATGCGCAAACCCGTCTCACTCGCCGTCTCGACACCGAACTGGATCCGCACGCATCCCGCCCGGCGCATGGCCATCACCATATCAAGGCTGATTCTGTCCACCCGGGCCCGGCAACTCCACGGAATGCGCAGTCCCCGCGCCTCGATGGAACGACACAGGACCAGAACCCGCTCTTCATCGATGTTGAAGGTATCATCCACAAAGTAGATAAACCCGACTCCCGACGCCACGGAACGCGCCATCTCCTCCACGACATTGGCCGGCGACCTGGTCCGACAGGCGGCGCGCGGCGTGCTGCAAAAACTACACCCGAACGGACATCCGCGGGAACTGGCAATGGATGCCAGGGGAAGATCCCCGGCCAGCGCATCGCGGTAGATCTCCCCCGCCCCACGCCGGTTGTCGGGAAACGGCAGGTTATCGAGATCCCGCACCGGCTCGCCTGGTGGAAAAACGGACCGGTCCCAGTCCCGCGCCGCGGCGTACACTCCGGGCATGTCCGCGGGTTCCACCCCGGCCACCAGCCGTCTCACCAGTCCTACGAAGGACTGCTCAGCCTCGCCCACCACGATGAAATCAACTCCCGGCAAACGCAGACTCTCTCCGGGAAACACCGTGGTATGCGGCCCGCCGAGGCAGCGCACTGCTCCTGGATGGGTCTCCGTCACCGCCCGCAGGACGCGCGCCGCGTCCACCAGCTTGTGCGTCACCGCGCCGATACCGATGACCGTGGCCGGGTGGAGACTGAGTTCCTTGCGCAAATCCACATCCGAAAGGTCGGCCGGAGCCAGATCGAGAACCACCGCGCGGTATCCGGCGTTCACCAGAGCCGCCTGAAGGTAGAGTAACCCCAGCGGCGGCATGGCGGCGGTCTCCTCGCGCACCGCGCCAGGCACCTCCGAAGCGACGATGTTGGTCTCCGGCGGATTGATCAGCAAGACGAGCGGCTCGGTCGAAAGATGCTCCGGCATGGGCGGCTCACCGGTCACTGACCGCAATCCCCACGGTTTCCACCAGGCGGTCAATGCAAAGCGCAGCCAGATCGTCCGGCAGTCGGTCATTGCGGAAAAACTGCGTGTTGCCCCTGATGTAGAGAGGCACCGGCATGTCAGGATGGCGCAGTTCGAAGCCGTATAGCCGGCACTCCCGTCCGCAGGCGACCAGTTCGCGGGGATTGCGGCCAGGCTGCTCGCAGCGCGCGGTCAGACACTGCCGCGTGGTAGTGACGTACGCAAACGGATGGTAAAGGGATGCCGGCAGCCTGGAGACACGGGCGATACCCTGAAGGGTATTGTCCAGCTCCACTCTGACGATACCCAACTCCTCGCGCAAAAACGCTTCGTAATGAGGTACATCGATGTTGCTGTGCTTGAAATGTTCGATGACCGATGCCGGCAGCTTTTTCGCCATGGTAAGAATACGAGGTCCACGCTTCTGCTTGGTGAGGAGCCGTCCTAACACCAAGGCAGCCGGGATACCCCGTTGTTTTAATTCATGAGCCATCCCCCAATCGTTCACGACGATTTCAGGAAACCGCGGCGAGGCCTCCAGGAACTGTTCCACGATGGTCAAACCCGATGCCAGTCCTTCATTGGTCACGAAGGGCAGCACCAGGGTCATGGCGGCGCCGGCAGCGGCGGCTCGATCCACCGCGGCCGCCAGCTCGAAGGAGCTGGGTATCAGCCGCTGACAGAATTCGTGACCGTAATACAATCGATCACACTCCGAATCGAAACGATCCAGATCCTCCGGCCGCCAGATCAACATGGCACGTTCCATGATGCTCCTCAATCCGGATAATAGCAGCGCCGGCCGCAATCGAATCCGTACACGTCCTTGTAAATCCTGCGGATTTCCGGTTCATGCCGCCGATGGTCACCGGCCGGCTGAACAGCGAAATAGCTCCGCGCCTGATCAAGAAACCGCGTGTCCTGTACCTTCTTGGGAGTGAGGTTTTCCCGGCCGACAATTTTGATGCTGTGGATACCCGCCGCCGCCATGTCACCGATCCGACAGGCTCCGCAGGTATCGATGCCGGTCAGAAGGTTGAAGGTGTCACGCACGTTGCGGGTGGCGACATCGACCAGCTCGGCGGAACGTTCCCGTTCCGTCGCCGTGGTTACATCATAGCCCAGGAAGCAGGCACCCACCGAGCCGAACAGCCGGGCCCGCGCCAGCGGCTCGGCCACGCGCCGCGGCAACCGGCGCATCCAGTTCAACATTTTCTGATCCAGATTCATCTTCTTGGGAATATCCCAGATCCTGCCGAGACGGACCTCGTTCACACCATGGTGAAAGGTACAGAAACCATCGATGTTCTTGCAACCGCGGTTGAGCCCGAACAACTCGAAATGCAGGTCCGGATCTCGTGCCGCCAGGTCAGCCGCCTCGGCGATGGTGATATGCCGCGGCACAATGATCCTCGTCACGCCCAGTGAACGATAGAAACGGGCCGTCGCCGTGTTGAAGGTGGTGCCGCCCGTGGACATGTGCAACTCCGGCCTGAGACCGCGCTCGCGAAGTGTGACCAACAGTCCGATGTCAGCCACGATGAAGGCATCCACGCCCATCACCATGGCTCGCTCTATCGTTTCCAGAACCATGCCGTACTGGCCCTCGGTATAAAGGGCGTTCATGGTCATGTACACCCGGGCACCCACTTCATGAGACATCTCGATCACACGCCTGAATTCATCCAGGTCGGCAATGTTGCTGACCTTCCACTCGCGCCGGTTCATGGAAGCCACATTGGAATACCGTTCACGCCACACATGTGGCATTACGCCACAGTACAATTCCTCGGCGCCGGCCTGCACGATTTTTTTCACCTCGGCGGCGCAATTGACGGGAGCCAGGATTTTCAAGTTGGTATGATTCATCTCCACCGGCATGTCCTGGCGAATACCAGGAGAACGACGCTCAACAGCATGCAGAGCGCCAGTATGGTCATGGGGGTAAGGGTGGGCAGTTCGGTCATACCCACGTCGATCTTGAAAATGGTGCCGGAATGTGCCTGATCGGTATCGGAGTTCCACAGGTAGCGACCGTCGAAGGCGAGTCCCACGGAGCGCACGCCGGGTGACGGGAAAGAGAGTGTGACCGCGCCGCTGTAGGGGTCGATCCGGTAGATGGTGGCGGAATACCAGTCGGTCAGCCACAGGTTGGTTCCATCCCAGGCGAGATCTTCGGGATGCTGGTCCGGCGTGGTGAACTCGTTCAACAGTGAACCGTCCCGCGCCATGGCGTAGAGGTGCCACAACCATGCCGCATGCCACAGGCGGTGGCCGTCCCAGGCCAGGCCGATGGCGCGCTCGCCCGGCGTCGGGAAGCTCTCCAGGATGGTCAGGCTGGTTTCGGAAACTGCCAATTTATAGATCATGTGCGTATCCCAGTCGCAGTTATAGAGATACCCGTCCGCGAAGGCGAGCCCTTCCGGGAAGGAACCGGGGCTGGGATAGCTGCGCACGACGGCTCCCGTTGACGGCTCCAGCACGTAAATGGCGCACCCGTACCCATCGGCGTTCCAGAGGTAGCAACCGTCCCAGGCCAGTCCCTCCGGCCAGGAACCGGGCGACGGGAAGCTCTGCACCACGTCTCCGAGCGCCGCCCGGCAGCGGACGGGCAGCGTCGCCGACAGTACCACAACCAGGACAATCATTTCCCTGCGCATCTTCCTGCTCATGTCGCCAGTATACTTGCGGCCGCTGGATACGCAAACAGCCCCCCGGAGCGAGGCTGCCGCCATGGCGATTCAGCGGCGGCCATAACAGGTCACTCCATCACCACCCCGGCGGCGATGATCCCGGCGCGCACGGCAGGTACGTCCAGTTCGCCCCCGTCCCTCGCATCCCGCACCACGCCGTGGATTTCCGCTGACTCGTCAAGCCACATGTGGACATAGGGGAAATGATCCACGATGCTCCGCACCTCGCCCTTCTCGTCCACCAGGAAGATATCCCGCCAGGTGCCGGTGTTGAAGTAGCGCAGACCATCGCCAAAGACGCGCGCATCCACGGCATGAGAGTGCCCGAAGATGATGGTGCGGGGTACGAAGGAGAGGTCCAACGCTTCCGCCACGGTGATCCTGCGCCTGGCATGCAGCCCGGATGAAAAACCCAGCAGCAACTGTTCCGCCCGTTGCGCAAGCAGTTTCGGTAAGGTATCCCGGAGCCTCGAGACAACGATGCTGTCCCGGATCGTGGCGGGTGAATTCCCGAGCATCCTGAGGAACCGCTGTGCAAAAGGAGTATTGCTCTCGGCGTACAGGGACACCAGGTGGCGGATGGTCCGGTCGTAGATGGCGGCGGGCAGTAATCCCTCGGCCACCAGGTGCCGGAGATAGCCGGGCACGTGGGATATGGGGCGGATATCCCTGGCGACCCGCAATGGATAGCGATGCTCCGGCGGATTCTCCTGGATGCGCAACCGTTCCCAGCGGCGCGCGAAGCGATCCGCGAGAATTGATCCGAAGGGGCGTGAACCAGCGCGGTGGACGTTCTCCCCGTCGTAACGATGGCCGTGCTCGGCGTAAATCTTCATCGTCGGGCTCAGATAGAACCTGGCGGTTCCCACCAGCCGCGCATACCGGGCCGATCTGAAACGCGGGATGACATGATGCACGAACCGCTCGGAGGTTTTCAGGGTGGTCATGGCATAATCATGGTTGCCGGGAACGTAGAACAGACGATTTCCCGACCTGACAAAGCGACGGAATGCTCCGAACAGCCGCGGATAGGCGTCCGCCACCGCATCCACGCAACGGTTCACGGCGGACAACTCACGCACTTCCAGATGATCCAGGATGGAAAAATCGAGGATATCCCCCAGCAGGATCACTTCCGATTCGCCATTGCATTCAACGGCGATCCGGTCGAGCAAACCGGCCAGCAGTTCTTCGCGGCCCGCACCAAAGTTATCGGGCCATGAACCATCGCCGATATGGAGATCGCTGAGAAAAAACTTGTTCCGATAGCGCTTCACGGGCACATCCTACCACATCGGGCCGGCAGCGCCAGCGTCTCCAGGCCGGCAGAAATGTCGTGACGAGAAAGCGCGGCGCCCCTGATTATTGTCATCGATTTGAGTTAAAAGTAGAGTGAGCGATGGATGTACTATCACGGACATGATGGAGATACGGCGGCAAGGTACCATTCAGGCTGATTGCCTGCAGAAGGCAGGCTGCCCCATCACCGGAAAATCGGAACCGCTGCATTTCGACCAACGCCGCACCGTTGCCACGAGCAGACCGGATCAACGGGAGGAATGATGAAGAAGCGGGTGACCAACCAGCGGACATGGCGGCACAAGTGGATGAATCCGGATCGTTTTACGCTTTGGGCAGTCGTGATCCTGCTCGGCTGGTGCCTGCCGCCGGCGGGAGCCG
>JAFGDC010000493.1 GCA_016932295.1 candidate division CSSED10-310 bacterium | reverse complement strand
GGGGCAGTTGGGGGAACGGAAACGGCTGCGCCGAACCCACCGAGACCATAGAGTGGCTGCTTGAACTGCGCAATGTGGGAAGCACGACGCTCGCGGCGCCCGAAGTCGAGATCGTGACAGTGGATCCATGCCTCACCGTGGTGAACGGCCTGTGCTCCTGGCCTGATCTGATTCCGGGGGAAACGGCGCTGTCAAGCGATGCACTGGTGGTCACCCTGGGCGGCTGCGAGATCGGCGGCGCGGTGGGCTGTGTCGTGAACCTGAGTGCCGGCGGCGCGGTGCTTGGGCAGTTCCAATTGAGCCTGCCGGTGGATGGTCCGGACTTCTCCCTTGGGGGGTACTGGACCGAACCGACCGCGGCTCCGGGAGCCCTGATCGATCTGGGGCTGCTGGTGGAGAATCACGGCGGCGTGACCGCGGAGGATGTGGAAGTGACCGTCACCAGCCTGGACTTCTACCTGGGCATGAGCACCACCGTGGTGGAATACCCGGATATCCCTCCTGGCGCCGCCCGATCCGGCGAAACACGCTTCAGTCTGGAGATCTCCCCTGCCTGCCCGGCGCAACATACAGCCGTTATGGACGTGTTGTGCAACGCCCATGGCCGTGCCCAGACGCTGCGGTTCAACCTGGTCATCGGTCCACACGGCTTCTCCGACGATGTGGAGAGCGGCGGTTCACTATGGGTGCACGGCGGCTTCGACGATCTGTGGCATCGCACCACCGCTCGCAGCAGTTCCGGTTCCTGCTCGTGGTACTGCGGCCTGGCGCCGGAGCAACAGTATATAGACAACGCCAATGATTTCCTCGATACCGTGCCGTTCCTCCTCGCGCCCAACTCCACGCTGACCTTGCAGCGCTGGTTCAGGTTCCAGAACTACGGCGTGGACGGCTGTTACGTACTGCTTTTCGATGGAAACGAATATCATACGCTGGATTTCATCGGCAGCGGCGGTGCGCTGGGATTATTGCCCATCCAGAGCGGCTGGTACGAGCTGCAGTACGACCTTGCGGAATTCTCCGGCGTGGTGCAGTTGCGGTTCCTCTTCCAGACGGACGAGGAGGACGTTGAAGAGGGGATCTACATTGACGATGTCAGGGTCCGAGGCGATGGTCCCATGCCGGGGCCGCTCCAGGAAGTACCCGCCACCGGCGGCTTGGGCGTCTTTGCCTGTCTGGCCGTTCTTTCAGTTCTGCTGAAGATGAGGGTTCGGCGCTACCGCCGTTGAGGCAAGCCTCGCACGGGTTTAACCCCAACGAGTTGCACGACATGTCCCCCTCCATGAATGGGGGCGGTGTTCCGGGGAAACGTCATCCCATGCGCGCCGGTCTCCTCCCGTCCTGAAAGCGGTCAGCTCAGTCCAGGTATCCCAGATCTCGGAGATGTTCCTCCAGTTCTTTCTGCTCCGCCTCGGAATACACCTCCTGGTCCGTCGGCCTCATTGTTGCCGGACCGGCCGCCGGAGCGTCATGAGTCTCCGTGATGACGGGTAGTTCCGAGACTTCGAGGAGTGCATCCAGCACGTGGCCGTCCATGGTGGCGGGAGTGGGGATGCCCAGGCACCGTAGTGCCGTGGGCGCCACATCAGTCACCTTTGCACCGGAGGGCTTCGCGCCGCGCCGTATGCCCGGACCCGCGGCGATGAGGATGCCGTCCCGCCGGTGCTGGGCGTTCAGACCGGAGGAGAACGTAAGGCTGGGTGAACCATCCAGCCGTCCCACGCAGTTGAATGAATACCCGCGGGGAATGGCCACCAGGTCGGGACCGCTTTCCACCAGATCGCCCCGATACAACTCGCTGCCCCTTAGGATGCTGGTAAACAAAGGCCGGCCGTCCGGCAGGCGGATGTCGCCCAGGGCCTGCGCCATCAAGTCCAGCAGTGCTTCTGCAGCCGCTCCCGGCGCCACGATGCCACACGGTTCGCGCCCGGTCAGATTGATCCGTACCGCCACAACCTGGTTGCCGCGCCAGGATGCATACGCCACGGTCCGGCGCCAATCGACCAGGCGCTCCTCCCATCCGGCGGTCGCCTCGAACCGCCTGGCAGCCATCTCCGGCAATTTCACCTTTCCCAACTCCCGGAGCCGGCGAAGCACCTCATCGGGCCGGCGCCATTCCGCCGCGGCGCCGGTTATTCCATCGACCGCGGATACCAGCCGGAGCCAGCCATGTTCCATGAGCCAACGATTGACGTAAAATTGTCCCCGCATTGGCCCGGCGCCGTGGTCGGAGATCACCATCACCGTGCAGTCGGATGGCAGCACGGCTAACAATCGTCCCATCTGCAGATCGATTTCTTCATACATCAGGTCGATCATGCGGCCGAATTTCCGGTATTCGGTCCGGTGCCGTTCCCTGGCCCGTTTCCTCCAGAACTTGCCGATGACGTGCTGCACCAAATCGGTGGCCCGATACACGCCCATGAAAAACTCACACGGGTGCTTCTTCAGCAGGTACAGCATGGTATCGGTTTGCGCCCGGGTGAGATCGAACAATCCCGCCAGTGCCTCTGCCCTGCCGCCGGCTCGATAGCGGCTCAGGAACCCACGCTCCAGAGGAAAGCAGCCGGTTCCGGCCAGCAGTTCACCATGGAGTCCGGGTGGATGAGTGAAGATGACCGAGGAAGACGGGGTCAGCATGCCGGTGATCATGTATCCGTCCACCTTTTCCGGGGGGTAGGTGACGGGGATGTTTACCAGGCCGGTGCGCAGTCCGTGCTGATTGACGATGTTCCAGAGCCGCGGCGCCCTGATGGAGCGGGAGGTGATGAGTCCGTAATGATAGCTGTCAGGGCGGCGTTGGTGGAATGCGAAGACGCCGTGCCGGCCTGGATCGGCGCCGGTGGTGATGGTCGGCCATGCCACCGCGCTCAGCGGCGGATCAGTGGAATACAGGATGCCATGAGCGCCGCGTTCCATCAGATTGTTCAATACCGGCAGGCGTCCCTTGCGCCGCAGCCGGTTGATGACTTTGAACGTGCCCCCGTCGATTCCGATCACCGCCATCCGCGTCATCACCGCCTCCATAAGGTAGAATCATCCTTTGTAGTATAAACCCGCGGTCAAGAAAAGCGTTTTGTGTGTCTTCGTCACCCGGAAAAACCTCACCGCCCTTGCGCCCGGTCTGGGTGAACGATGATGCACCGAATACGGGCCTTTCGTCCCCGCAGTTTATGCCGGTCCGCGCCATGCGCTCCATTACAACCTGGAATTGCTTGCGCAACCCCAATTCCCCGGCAGCGGGAGCGCGTGGCACCAGCGAAGGGCGCGCGTGGCGCCGGCAGCGGGAGCGCGTGGCGCCAGCCGCGCCCTGGTTTGCACGGCGGGACCCGC
>JAFGDC010000492.1 GCA_016932295.1 candidate division CSSED10-310 bacterium | reverse complement strand
GACACGGCGATTCGGTTCCACTACAGAATAAAGGATGAGAGCAGATCGACGCTGGATCCAGTTGATAGGATTTCTCACGGTGATGCTGACCTTGTCCTGCCGTGATGGTCTACGGCATCAGGATAACGCCAAAATGAACGTGGTGCTCGTCACCTCCGACACCACCGCGGCGCATTTTCTTCCCCCCTATGGCGACAACCTCACCAACATGCCCGGCTTGACCGGGATCGCCCGGACGGGAACCGTGTTCCTGCACTACAGCGCCGCCGTCCAGACCATCCCCTGTCACGCCTCGATTTTTACCGGGCTCTATCCCGACAGGCACAGGGTGCTCAACAATATACGCAAGCTGCCGCCGGAGTTTCCGACACTCGCCGGGATTCTCGCCGCCGAAGGATACCTCACCGCAGCCATTACATGCGTGGTGACACTTGAGAATGTCGCCCGCGGCTTCCAGGAAATCAGCCTGCCAGTCAACGAAACAGGCGTGCGTCCGTCCACGGAGATTCTGCCCGAAGTGTCCGCATACCTCGCGAAAAGGAAACAAGACAAGGAACCGTTCTTCCTGTGGATTCACTCTTTCGATCCCCACCTTCCCTACCTGCCGCCACCGCCGTTCAACATCATGCACACGGATGGCGTCAGGTCGGCATACCAGTTCACCGCGAACGACAACAACACAATCCCCGGCTACACACCCTGGGTGCCGGCGGACTATGCGGGATCACAATACCGCGGTGAACTCGCCTCCTGGGACAGGGTGTTGGAGAAGATCTTCAACGACGTGCGCGAAATGCGGAACACCTTGTGCATCTTCACGGCCGACCATGGCGAAAATGTTGGAGAGGGGCAGCAGTTCGGACATCAATACGTGACCGAGGAAGTCCTCGGAATACCCTGCATCTTCTGGCACCAGAATAAACACATCGTGCCTGCGGGCAGGGTGATCCATGACTTCGCCACCCAACAGGTCGATCTGCTGCCGACGGTGCTGTCTCTGTTGAATCTATCGAATCCGATCGAACATGAGGGCTCGGACATCTCTCCCCTGCTCAGGGACGGGCGCATGGAGTCCCGTCCGGCTTACGCGCTCAGCCGCAACGCGCATGCCGCGGTCGCCATCGACCCAGGGACCGGAGTCAAGGTACGGCAGCGCCTCGTTCACAGAACGAATCACCGGTTACAACCGCCGCCCACCTTTCCCCAGTTCACGGATTCCATCATCTCAAACAACGGAATATTTCCAGTCACGTTCGATTCCAGGATGCGATTCCGCCAGGACTACGAGGGACAGGTCACCATTCCCGATGTCGCCCGGGTGGAGTCACTTGAGTACAGTCACGACGCCTTCGGCGCATTGAAACTCACGTTGACATGCATGGAAGTCAAGGATGGAAAATTCTCCGCCGGTGGGGAAGCCTACAGTAACTGCGCGCAGGTCTATGGAGAAAACTGCCCGTTCGACATGGCGGTAACCGACGACTGCGGGTATTCCCTGCGGTTTCTCTCGGCCCACGGCACGTTACTCTGGCAATCGCCATGGCTGCCATACCTCGTTGCTGACACTTCCGGAAACACCAGCCTGATCACCTATGAAGCCGGCTGCACGGTCATCGAACTCCTCCATCCCGATCATGACGGCCGGCCCGGAGTGGAATTCGGCGATCCCTATACGGCCGGCGCTGATCCGGGGATCGATCGGATCAAAGCCGGCCTCGAACAGATGCTGCATCGGCCGGGATCGTTGATGGCAGAGCCTGTCACGGAGATGGTGAACGATTCGTTTTTCCTGGGGAAAAGAACGCTCATGTCTCCTCAGGAGGCGTACCACATCGTTACGGGGATGCAATCGGAATCCGAACGGGACCTCGATGAGGATGTTGAGGAAGCACTGCGGTCGCTTGGGTATATCAAGTAGCAATTCCAGCCTGCATGTGAACGCCGCTCAGGATTCAGAAAGTACTCGCCTGCGGGAGAAAGAGTGCGCTGTCAGTACCGGACAATGCTCCGCATCCTGATATTGAGCAGCAGGCCCACGGCGAGATAATTACTGAGCAGGGCAGAACCGCCGAAACTCATGAAGGGCATGGGTAGTCCGGTGATGGGCATGAGTCCGATCACCATGGCGGCGTTGATGAGGAACTGGAAGCCGATCAGGCCGACGATACCCACCGCGATGAGTCGTCCGCCGTTGTCCACCGCCAATCGCGCCACCCTGAGCGCCCGCCAGATGATGTAGAGGAACAGCGTGAATAGTGCCATGCCGCCGACCAAGCCCCATTGTTCCTCGAACACGGCGAAGATGAAATCAGTGTGCTGTTCCGGCAGGAAGGAGAGCTGCGCCTGGTGGCTGGCCAGGAAGCCTTTGCCGGTAAGCCCGCCGGCGCCGATGGCTATTTTGGATTGGTACAACTGGTAGCCGCTGCCCTTCAGATCTCGTTCCGGGAAGATGAAGGCCTCCAGCCGCTTTTTCTGATAGTCCTTGAGCACCAGGCTGCCGGCGATACCGGCCAGGACGCCGCACAATACACAGATGAGGACGAGTTTCCTGAAGCTGAAACCAGCCACGTAAATCAACAGCAGGAAGATGGGAACGAGGATCATGGCGGTGCCGAGGTCCGGTTGTTTCAGGATCAGCAGCAGCGGAATACCCGTGATGATGGCGGGGACGATCAGATCGCGCAGCCCCTGATGCTCCAGGGAACGATCCTGAAAGTATCGAGCGATCATCATGATGAGCGCCAGTTTGAGGAATTCCGCCGGAATGAAGCGGGGTAAAAACGGCAGCTTGAGATAGCGCTTGACCCCTTCGATGGGAGACGTGAACAGCAGGTATACGAGGCACAGCAGGATGAAGCCGTAGAACAGCCAGCTATACCGCAGCAGGATGGAATAGTCGACGGAGATGGTGATCAGGAGGACCAGGAGACCCAGGGTCAGCCACAGGGTTTGCTTGAGGTGATAACCGGTATCGAGCAGGCAGGTGGCGCTGTAGATGGACTGGATGCCGACCACGGTCAGGATCACTACCGCCAGCAACAGCTTGATATCGAAATTGATGATGAGGCGACGATCGAACAGGCTCACGTCCGCGCTCCTTCCACAGGTTCCGGCAGAGGCTGGAATTCCCGCCGGAAGTAATACAGGTAGACGCTCCGCGCGATATACTGTTTGTCGATTGCGCCCTGCGCGCCGCCATTTTCCAGAAACACCAGCACGGATATTTCCGGATCCTCGAAAGGCGCGAACGAAGCGAACCAGTTGTGGTCCCGGAAGGCCGGATCGATCTCGGATTCGGCCAAACCATGGGTGTGCGTCCTGCCTACAACCTGGGCGGTGCCGGTCTTTCCGGCGATCTCCAATCCCTTGATCTTCGTCCTGGTGGCAGTGCCACGACCATTGATCGCCAGATGCAAGCCATCGCGCACCACGTCGAGATGCGCGCGGGACACAGGAAGCTGCTCCGGTTGATACGCCGGCAGTTCGGGCACCTCCGACTCCCGATAAGGAATCACCTGCCTGATGAGATGTGGTTTGACCTTCAATCCCCTGGTGGCGATAGTGTTCATCATGAGCAGGAGCTGGATCGGAGTGACCGTCACTCCGCCTTGCCCTATCACCACGGAAAGCGTTTCACCCTGGTACCATTTTTGATTGAATCGCTTCATCTTCCAGACTGGATCCGGATACAGTCCCGGTTGTTCGCTGCCCAGGTCGATACCGGTCGCCGTGCCCAACCCGAACATCCTGGCATAACGCGCCATGGTTTCGATTCCCAACTGAGTCGCCACATTGTAGAAAAACACGTTACATGATTGCTCGATGGCGGAACGCACATTCACCTGGCCGTGCCCGCCCTTCTTCCAGCAACGGAACGTGTGTCCGTGGAAATCGAAGTACCCCGGGCAGCCGTATAACGACTCCTCGTCCACCACGCCGGTTTCCAGTGCCGCCAAGGCCATCAGCGGCTTGACCACTGAACCGGGGGGGAAGGTCGCCTGGATGGCCCGGTTCATAAGCGGCGTGGTGGGATCGTTCAGCCGCTGCCAGTCGTCCCGTGAGATACCTGCGGCGAACAGGTTGGAATCGTACGTGGGATGACTGGCCATGGCGAGTATTCCCCCGGTGCGCGCCGCCATGACGATGACCACGCCCTTGTACTGAGCCATGATCTCCTCCACCGCGCGTTGCAGATCGAAATCCAGGGTCAGTTGCACCTGCGCCCCGGGGATCGCCGCCACCGGCGGCGGCTCCGCCAGCGTCCGCACGACCCGCCCCAGCGCATTCACCTCAACCACCTTGTAGCCGTTCGTGCCATGCAGGTACCGGTTCATCGCCAGTTCCAGCCCGCTCTTCCCGATCATATCGCCGGGCTCATACTTCAACGACTGGTAACGCTTCAGTTCCTCCTGGTTCACCTCGCCGATATACCCCAGCACCTGCGCCCCCAGCCGGCCATGATGATAAAACCGGTTCGGCGTCACCTCGACATATACTCCCGGCAACTCGTACTTGTGCGCCTCGATCACCGCCAACTGATCGAATTCCAGGTTGGACATGATCCGCGTCGGCCAATGTTTGGCATGCTTTCCGACAGTATCCATGGCCTCTTCCAGGACAAAGGCATCTTCACCCAATAATCCCCTGGCGCGCGCCAGCACCGTGCGCAACTCACCCTTGGGAACATCCTTGCGGCGCAGCACCAGGCTGTAGGATGCCCGGTTGCTCACCAGGATGTCCCCGTTCATATCCAGCATCAAGCCACGCAATGGTTTATCGCGGTGCACCTTGAGGCGGTTGTCGCGAGCCTTGGTGGTGTATTTGTCGTGTTGATAGACCTGGATATGCCATAACTTGCCGGCCAGTACGAAGATGCACAATACAAAGAATAAAAAAACCCTATGCACCCGCTGGCTGGTTTTGATGCGATTGATGCCGGTACTTTCGGCCAGTTGTTCGTCGATCATCATCGCTCCTGGAAAACGCCGCCCCCATGCTTGAGATGCAGCCGGGACAGCAATCCAAACAAGAATGCATAGACCATGAGGGTGAAACCAGTCTCGATGAGAAGCACCGCGCCCAGATTTTCCAGGACAAAGACCCGGTCACTCATGACCACCATGATGAAATACAGCACGATGTTCTGTACTGCCAGGCCTGCGGCGGCGCCCAGAAGGTGAACCCAGCGGTAATCGGGGAACAGGCGCTTCGCCAGGAAATGCGCCACCAGCGCCGCCAGGGACTTGGACAATGCGAACCCTCCCAGGGGTACGCTGGAAAAGGCATCCTCCAGTAAACCAAGGATGAAACCGGCGATTACCGGCTTCTCCGGCTCTTCCTCCGCCATCGCGATGAATACCACCAGGATCATCAACAGGTCAGGCTTGATATTGCGCCACCCAAGGGTGGGCATGATCACGCATTGCAACACCAGGAACAGGATTCCGTAGAGCAGGATGAACCGGATTTTCACGGTACCGGCGAGAGGCTGGGGAACGGCGTGGGCGAAGGCAGCGGCGTCGGTAATGAAGCCGGCGGCTGGGGACTGGACTGCGGCAGGTCGGGCGGCACCAGGTCATCCTGAAAATCCTTGTCCAGCAGCGCCTTGTCCTGACTTTTCAAGATAAGCACCTCTTCCAGCCTGGAAAAATCCACGGCTGTCTCTATTACCACGGATTGCAGCAGTTCATGCGCCTGCCGCTCGGTCTGTATGATATGACCGATGAGCAAACCCTTCGGGAAGATCCGGTCATGACCGGAGGTCACCACGAAGTCGCCGGCACGCGGCTGTTCGGTGCTTTCGATGTATTTCAGGAGGCAGCGGTTGCGTCCTATGCCGCCGCTGATGATGCCATGCGATCTCGTGCGCTGGACGAAAGCGCTTATGCCGCTCTCGGGAGACAGTACCACCTGGATCTCAGAGAACCGGCTGGTAACCCTCGTCACCTGCCCCACCACGCCACTGTGCGTCACCACCGCCATAT
>JAFGDC010000491.1 GCA_016932295.1 candidate division CSSED10-310 bacterium | reverse complement strand
GGGTCGTACCTGGAATCCTCTGCTTTTCGATGAGAAGCGTTGACACTCAAAGGGCTGGTAAGAAGATCCACGCGCCAACCCCACGAGGTGTGGCGGCGGGGCCCGCCGCGCAAACCAGGGCGCGGCTGGCGCCACGCGCTCCCTTTACTGGCGCCGCGCGGGACCGCACCTCCTCCGGGGTCGTACCCGGAATCTTGTAATGATCGTCGCGATGCGTTGGCTTTCAATCTTCCACGACAGCCACGGAGACAAAGGATGCACTGCTGGCGTTACTCGAGCATGACAAGACGCGGTGAACCGACAGAAGGTGGTGTCCTTATGAGGGAGTGAACCGACATGCCGGGGCAACCCACTGGACTGACCAAACACGCCAGTGGCATGGCCTGATTGGTCCTTCCTCCGCCCCCGCCAAACCAGTGGCGCTGATAAAGACACCACTGAAGGCACACGAAGGCGCTTTTCGTCAGGCAACCTCTCCTCTCTACTGATCCACCTCAGGCGTATATCGAAACCAAAGTCGTTCCCTGAATCCGCTTGTAATTGCCCTTCGCCCGATGGTAAGGTTTCTCCGTTTTGGGTAATCGTTCACCATCAGTCAAGGAGGATTGAGATGTCCGAAATGATCACGCGGCTGAATGCCGAATTCCGGGAAATCCTGCACAAGATCGATACACCGGAACATCCAGCCAAGAACATTCTGCAGGGAGTCAACGAGGAGTTCCACCGGCGCGGGTGCGTCATTCTCACCGCCAAGGGCAATACGCCCTTTCCCGTGTTCATCAAGCCGTATTTCATGACCCGTGAAGTAATGAACGAGGTGGCGAGAATCTCCAATCACATGATGAATGTGCTCGAGAAGGTCTCCAACCTGTACTTCATGGATGACAAGTTTCAGCCCATGTTCAACTTGACGGAAAAGGAAACGGAACTGGTCAGCTACGAGACCGGCACGCAGCGCAAGGTGTGGATCACCCGCAACGATGCGTTCATGTCCTATGATCTGAGCTACTTCAAGTTCATCGAATTCAATACCGATTCACCCGGCGGACCCATGTATTCAGACGTGCAGACCACGCTGATCGAACAGTCGCCGGTGATGGACGAACTGCGCAAGCGGTACTACTTCTCCTCGGATCGCTTCATCCCGCAGATCCTGTACAATCTGTTGCGCGCCTATCGCGAGTGGGGCGGCAAGAAGGAACTGCCCAACATCGCCATCGTCTCCGACAAGGGCGCCACCTATCCCGAGTTCCTGGTCATAGTCGAGGATTACAAACGCCAGGGTTACAATTGCGAATTTTGCACTCCCGAGGAAGTGCAGTACGACGGAAGGTATGCCCGGACACCATCGGGCATGATCATCGATATTCTGTACCGCCGCGGCTGGATCCGCAACTGGACCGATGTGTGGGATCAGATCAAACCGCTGCGCGCCGCATATGCCGCAGGCGCGTTCTGCTGCGTCAACTCGATCCGTTCACTGCTGGCCGCCATCAAGAGCCTGCTCGAGCACCTGCAGGATCCCGAAATCATGAAGCTCTATTCCCCCGAGGAGCGGGACGTGGTACTGAAGCATGTGCCATGGACCAGGCTGGTGCGTGAAACCAGGACGGTGGATCGCGAAGGCAGGATGACCGACCTCGTGGAATATGTCAGGAAGAATCGTGAAACCATGGTGCTGAAACCCATGGACCTTTACGGCGGCAAGGGTGTCTGCGTGGGTCACGTGAACGACCAGTCGGCCTGGGAAGCGACCCTCCAGCAAGCCCTCACCACCAGCCAGAAGTTCGTCGCACAGGATTACGTGCCGATTCCGGAAGAGGAACTCCCGGAAGTGGATCCCGAGGTGGTATGGAAACCCAAGAAGCTGAATCAGAACTTCTACGCCTTCGGCGGCCTGCACGCCGGCGGCATGTGCCGCACCTCGGAAGCGCCGGTGATCAACATCTCCGCCGGCGGCGGCTTGAGCCCCATCGTCATCGTCGAGGGCACGAAGTAAGCTGCGACTGAAAGTAAAAGGCGGCTCTCGGGCCGCCTTTTTTTATTTTGTGGGCTCGAACGACAAGATCGTCTGATCCACCATGTAATCGTCCACTTCCTCAACCAACCTGAAACCGGCTTCCTGGACCTGACTCTTGATCGAACGAGGACTGATGGTGTGCTTCTCGGCCTCGTCCACCTGCCGCCGGAGCCGGGTCCGGCTTCGCGGACCGACGAAAGAGGATTTGCGCGCAAAGGCTCGGTGATGCTATCTATTGAAACTCATGATTGCCGTAATAGTCCCGGAGGATACGATTCACAACCAGTGGAGGTCTCGAATGAACCGTGTGACCGCAGTAGTGCTCACCTTCCTGCTCCTGGCGGTGCCAACCGGCGCGATGACCGACGACGAGGTCTGGCGGCTCATCGAACGAACCCAAAAGGAGAAGCCGTTCCCGGACGCCGATGCGGTGATCCTGGCCGACCATGTCGAAACTACCTTCAAGGAGAACGGCGCTAGCACCACCGACGAAGAGATGCTGGTCCTGATCCGCAAGGAAGCAGCCGCCGGTGAATACCGGGCCGTCCGGTATGATTTCAATCCGCGCACCGCGAACATCACCATACTGACGGTGAAAGTCTTCCGGGCGGACGGCAAGACCATCGAGGAAACTCCCTCCGAGTCCTTCCTGACGGTGCCGGCACCGGCCGGCGGCATGTACTGGAATTTCGTGCAGACATTGGCCCCGGTGCCGCGCCTCGGTGACGGAGATACGCTGTACTACAAGATTCGACGCAAAGGGCTCAATCTCGCTTATCTTGACGATGCACACGACTATATCCCGCCACAACGGGACCATTTCTTCGATTCAACCTTCTTCGAGGCCGAGATCCCCATGATCAGGAAGACCTATATCCTGCATGCGCCGCGCAGCAAACCGGTACAATATAAACTGGTCAACGGCACGGTGCGGCCCATGGTGGAATTCGAACCAGGCATGTATCGCTATACATGGGAAAGAGAAAATGTCCCGGCTTTCGAGGAGGAGCCGTACGGCGCGGCCTACAGCGAGGCGGCCTGCAAGCTGGTGATGGCCACGCTGGAAGACTGGGAGAGCAAATCCCGGTGGGCGTACGAGGTGAACGAACCGCAGTTCGTCATCAGCGACGAGATGCGGCGGACTGTGGAAGAGATCATCGCCGGCGCCGTGGATGACCGGGATAAGATGTTCCGCTTGCTGCACTGGGTCGCCGACGAAGTACGCTATCTGGGCCTGGACATGGGAGAGGGCGAGGGTTACACCGTCCATCGCACGGACGAAATCTTCCGGGACCGCGTGGGGGTGTGCAAGGACAAGGCGGCGGTGTTGGTAGCCATGCTGCGCGCAGCCGGTTTCGAGACCTATTTCATCCTCACCCTGGCCATGGAAAAGGCGGTGGACGTGCCCGCCGACCAGTTCAACCACGGCGTGGTGGGCGTTCGCGACAAGGACGGCGGCTGGATATTCCTCGATCCCACCTGGGCACCCAACAACCGCCCGCTCTTCAACCACGAGGAGCAGGAACAGCCCATCCTCATCGCCACACCAGAGGGCGAGGACCTGGCCGCGATCCCGTACAGCCCGCCCGAGGAGAATCCATGGACCGTCACGGCAGTCACTGATCTGAGCGCAACCGGACCCACCAGGATCGACATCCGGGTGGAAGCGGATGGCTATGGGGACGGCCGCATGCGGGCCAACGTGAATTATCGGCTGGAGGCGCAGCGGCATACCTACTTCGCCATCCTGGCCGAGGACATCTCACCCTACGCCAGGATACTGGACTACGGCTACGGCGATACGGCCGACTACCACACCCCCATGACCATGACCATGACCTGCGAGGTGGACGATTACGTGCTCCCGGTGGAGAACCGCTTGTTCTTTATCCCACCTGTGTCGAAACACCTGTTCAGCCGCCGCTACGAGTCGGACTATCTGTACGCGGCGGAACCGGAAAAACGCACCCATGACCTCACCCTTGACTGCACCAGGAGCATGCGGTTCGAAGAGACCATCCGGCTCCCCAAGGGATATCATCTCGAAGAGATACCGGAAAAAATCGAAATGGACGGTCCGGCTGCATCCCTCACCTGGGAGGTAAGGGAAAAACGCCGGGAATTGCTGATCACGCAGCGCGTGGACATCAAGAAGCGCTGGATCACGCCGGAAGAATACGTCCAGTTCAAGGAAGTGGTGGACAAGGTGAACGAACTCCGTAAAAAGGAACTGGTCCTGGTGAAGGAGGCATCGAAATGAACCGCGCGATGATCATCACGATGTTGTGCATAATCGGTTTGACCTTCGTCACCGCCGCCGAACAGCCGCATGCCCGGATACTCTCCGACCGTCATGAATATATCCTGGCCGGCGACACCGTCACCCACCGCCTGGCACGGCGCGTCCAGGTGTTCGACGAGAACGGCCTGGACGAGTTCGCCGATGCGACATTCCTGTACGATTCGGAAAAAGAAACCATGACGGTGCGACGTGCCGAGACGGTGCTTCCCGACGGCCGGCACATGCCCAGCCCGGATACCGCCATCAACCGTACGCTGCCCTGGCAGTTCAGTACCGCACCAGATTTCGCGCACTTCAGAACCCTTACCGTCTCCTTCATTGGCATCGTCCCCGGATCGGTCCTGGAATATGAATTGGAACATACCGCGCCAACCGACTCCCTGTTCAGCCGGACAGTGGTGCTGGCGGAGGCAACCGCCGTCGACAGCATCGATGTACTGGTGACGGTGCCTGACGATCAGGTGCTGACATGGGAACTACTCAATATCGAGGGGGAGCTTGAAATCACCAGCCGAAAAGGGAGCCAGACATATGGCTGGCACTTCGAAACTATCGAACCGATCATCTACGAACCCCCGATGGATCACTACGGGGAGTATCCGCCACGCCTGCGCTTCTCCACCATCGAATCATGGGAGTCGCTGGTGGAGGAACTCAACGGGCGCGTGTATCCGGCCATGGCCGAACTTCCCCAGGCGGAGGAAAAAGCCCGTTTATTGGTGAAGGACTGCGCCGGCCCGGCGGCCGCACTGGACGCGGTCTGCGCCTACATCGATGAAGCATTCACAACCGTCCGCATTAGTCCTCCGGAGAGCCGGTTCAGCTCCCGCGCGCCGGCCAGGATATGGGAAACCATGTACGGCCATCCCATCGAGCGCGTCATCCTGCTGGGCGCCATGATCAGGGAACTGGGCGGAGATGCTGAATTGCAGATGGCCGGCCCCCTGGCCACGGCCCCGGAACAAGCGGTGGGAGTCGAGGGATTCCCGGAACTACTGCTGGCGGTAACCCTGCGGGGAGAACACCGCCTCCTGTCCATAACAGACAAACTGCAGCCGCGTGATATGGCATCAATGGACGGCAGGATATCACTCAGAATTCCACGGCTGGTACCGGCGCCGGGCGAGCTTCTGCTCCGCCGCCCGATGCCCGCAGCGGACGCCGCGACGCGGCGACTCGAACTCACCATGACCGTGGCGGAAGACGGCTCGGTGAAGGGCGGCGCCTACGTTGCGATGACCGGCGGCGCGGCGCCGTATCTGAAGATGCGGAAAAACACCGATGCCTTCGTGAAGACACTGGCGGGAACGATGGCGGAAAAAGTTGAACTGGATGCCATGGATATCCTCGATCTGACCCCCGCCGGATGCGCGTTGTCCTTCTCCTTCAAGGGTACCCTGCCATTTAAGGAACTGGCGGGCGGCGCCAGGATCTGGCAGCCGCCGGACACCGGGGCCTGGGATGAGTTCGTGCCGAAACCACGGCCGGGGAAACGAATCAACGAGTTCACCCTGGAACGTCCCTTCGTGGAAAAGGTACACATCACGGTCGACCATCCGGCCTCCTGGCAACTGCTGAAACATCCGGAGCCGCTGGTCATGGAGCGTGATTTCGCGACATTGTCCACTACCTTCGAGCAGAAAGAAGGGTCCTTCATCATCACGCGCGATCTTCGGATGCACAGCGACATCATTTCCCCGATCCTGTATCCAGCGTTTTTCTCACTGTATGAAATGGTCACGAAGGACCACTGCACCAATGTGATCATCAAACCGGGCGAGGCAGACGAAAAGGATACGCATGAAAAGCAGGACTAAACCATCTCCGGCATCCGTATGACATGGCCAGCTACGACCACCGCTGGTGACAACGTCAATCATAGCCGCGCCGGCCATTGAGGGCAGGCGGGTTCGGTGATGGTGAAAAGAAACTTCGTTACAGCGTTGTCAGCCGGCGCTCCAGCAAGATACCGCTCATAAACAGTACGAGAAGCAATATCCCCGGGCCGGCCACGGCCGGGATGGGCGCCGGCGTGGGAGTCAGTGTGGCGGTGGGTGTCACCGTGACGGTGGGCGTCACGGTAGGCGTGGGTGTCGGCAACTGGTAGTCGATGATCAGGGCCAGCGCACTCAGGGCCACTTCATAATCAGCGGCCGAACCGGGTGCCAGGCAGAGTCCGAAACAGTCATCGCCGTTGTTGAACGCCGCCTGCAGATGCGCCAGGGCGGCGGTTAAATACATGGTGTGAAGTCCGCCCGCAACGGTGGTGGAAATATACACCGAACCGGTCTGGCAGGCGGAACATGCACTGCCGGCGGCGCCGCACATCGGCACGCAGCCGGGTGGTGTATATGACTTGATGGTCATGGGACCGGAAACTCCATAACCGCCGCCGCCGGGATCACCGGTGCCGAAATAGGAGAACTGCACCGCGGTGATGATGGTGCCGACGGGCAGGGTGGGTAATGCGAAACTCACCTTGGTACCCTCCGAGACAATGCTGCCGTACAGATCCACCCATGCGACGAGCGCATCGTAATCATTGTTGGCCACGCACAGGAATCCGTAATAGTCCTCGCACGCGGCGGTATCGGGATTGGTGAGGGTGATGGTGGATGCGGCGGCGAATCCCGCCGGCAACAACCAGAGCGCCAGGCAGATCACGTAACTTCGCATGGAACACCTCGACTGAAAAAAGTATGCGGGCAGCATAGCAAGGGGAATGACGGAACACAATACCGGCGACGGAGTCGATATCCGGTCGCAGGTGCCTGGAACGGTTACTTACAAGAGTGAGCGGGTACCTCACGCTGATCTTCCCGCGAGTCCTTGAACATTCCGAGGTGCAGATTTTCATCATCGGGCAGATCATGCTGCATTTCCAACAGCTCGCGCAGATCACTCAAGACGCATCCGCCAGAAATCTCCGTCCGGTACCGGCAGCATTTTCCATACTTGACACCAACCCGTAGACGCGGCTTCCAGCCGCGTCTGGACTTTGGCTTTTCACTAGACATAGTGCATCGATTTTACACTTTTTACTTGCATATCAAGGCATTATCGGATACAGTTAAGTCTAGTCATATCACTAGAGGCTAACAGCCCTGGAGGTGCCTATG
>JAFGDC010000490.1 GCA_016932295.1 candidate division CSSED10-310 bacterium | reverse complement strand
GCCGCCATGGTGGTTATTCCATCCATCTGGATGTACCGGCTGGCGGCCGCCCATCCGGATCTCTGGCATGAATGGTTCTGGGACAACCAGGTGGGACGCTTCATCGGCAGCACCAGCCATCTCGGCCATATCCACGGTCCAACCTACTACCTGCCGCAGATCCTGGTGATACTCCTGCCCTGGACGCCCCTGGTCATAGGCGGGTTCGTCGACTTCTTCAGGAACCTGCGGGCGCGCCGCCCCATGCCGCCAATCGTCTGGGTGACAGCCGCCTGGACCATGGGCGGCCTCATCATGCTGAGCGCTGCCGGAACCAAGCGTACCATCTACCTCTTTCCGCTCCTCGCCGGCTTCGCTTTCATGGCGGCATGGCGGTCCCGACATCCCGGCAGAATCGAAACCACCGCGCTCACCACCATCGGCTGGCTGTTCGCCGTCGTTGCCGCAGTCTTCGCTTTGATCGATCCGATCCTTTCTCCGGCAGGCACCACCATCCGCTTCGCCCCCGATCCCCTGCTCATGCTGTTCGCCGCCGTCGCTCTCTGGTTGGCTCTGCAACGCCGCCGGGATCGGATCATGCGAATGACCGGGATCACCGCCTGCCTGTACGTGACGCTCATGCTCGCCGCCGTTCCCTACCTGGACGTGTTCAAGAATTACGAGCCGTTTGTCATGGAACTGACCGGCCGCATGACGCCGGAGGTGCGCGCGGATACCATGGGCTGGCGGCTGGACCAGACGACCCTGGCCCTGCTGCCCTTTTATTGCGACTGGCGGCTCGAGAATACCGATTCGCCCGAACGCATCGAACGCATTCTGAAAGGTGAGGATCCGCGGTACCGGTATGTGCTTTACCAGGAAGGCAAGCGCCGGCTGCCCGACAGCGCGGCGGGTATCCCATACGAGGCACTGCTGACCGTTGAAAGCAACACATCACGCCGGCTGACCCTGGTGGGCCCGCGCCGCTAACCCTTTGCCCACCCGGCACCGGACTGCCGGTTGCCTGGCATCCTGGTTGATTGCCAGTCAACCCGCGCCTTCAGTCGAACGATACCGGATAACGGGACGTAACGGCTGCCGACTCACATTTGATTTAAGGACCTGCATTAGTGTCCCAGATCCGCTGTCATAATTACTATCTCATTGAAAAATTGTAACAATCCAGTAATTCTCTGCATGGCCATGAGTATACAACGGCATTATCAGGAAATGGCCCGGTATCCCCTTGGAGAATCCAGGCGGGGATTTGGACCTTGTCAATCACGCTTGACACCTGGCTTGACACGTGCCTGTCCGATGCCCGGTCGATTCTTCGGGAACGCATCTGAAATCCTTTTGCGGCAATGTCCGGTGGCTTTTACCATGCGGACTTCGCACGGGCACGGGTTTTGCCTTCCCTGATGGCATGGCTTCAAACACAAGGAGGTATGCCATGGGAAAAAAGCGGGGGAAACGGGGGCGCCGGACACGGCGGCTGATCGACAAACTGCGGTGCGGAACGGAGATGACCCTGTTGGGGGCATTTCCTGGTGATTCGGTGATTCCCATCATTCACGAGGTGGATGATCTCAACAGCGAGGAGGGCTTGGCGGTGCGCGAATACATCGAAGCACATGTACTGCTGCCGGAAGCACCTTGCTCGCTGCCGCTGCCGTTCATCCAAACGCAGGGTAAACGTCTGAGGGAAACGGCCAGCATCGAGGAGAAGAAAGGGATACTGCTGCTCCTGGCGCATCATGGCAGCCCGGAATCGCTGGGTATCCTGGAAGAGTACGCCGAATCCCCCGACGAAGGCTTGCACTACTGGGCGCGGCTGGCGCTGGAGGAGAGCCGCACCTTCGTGGCCGTTCACAACGGGCTGTACGAGATGGAGGACACGGCGAGGCTGCCCGGCGCTTCCGGGAGTGACCCACAATCCGACGCGGACTTCATCGAGGCGCTGGAGGCGGAATACGGCGAATTCGAAGATTGGGACTGATCGGCATCGGAACGCTGCAACCAGGTACCCGTCCTCAGCCCAACTATACTTCGACCCGGGTGTATGGTAGTACCAAGTGAACCGCCCGGGGAGGAGGTCGCAGTGGCCGAGGTGGTCCTGTTCAATCCGAAGATCGGTATCTATTCACGCGTTTTCCGTCCCTTCATTCCACTCGGGCTGCTGTCGGTCTCCAGCCTGTTGGATCAGGCCGGGGTCAGGGTCAGGATCATCGATCAGCACATGGATCGGAACTGGCGCCGCACCCTGACTGGTGAACTCAAAACCCGCCCGCGCCTGGTGGGCATCACCAGCATGACCGGTTCGCAGTTGAGGGGCGCCATCGACGCTTCCCGCCTGGTGCGCGATCATGGGAATACGCCAATCGTGTGGGGCGGTGTCCATGCAAGCCTGTTTCCCGACCAGACCCTGGATAATCCATTCGTGGATTTCGTCGTGCGCGGCGAGGGTGAACGAGCGCTTTTCCAACTCTACGACACGCTGACCCGCGGGGGCGATCTGGACCGGGTGCCGAACCTCAGTTACATCCGGAGCCGTGCCGTTCACCATTCCCCCACCGGGGATTTCCTTGACCTGGATGAGCTGCCGGATGTGCCCTATCACCTGCTCGACGTCAAGGCGTACCTGCACACGTACTTCTACAAGCGCGACGTCATCGAGATAGAAACATCGCGCGGGTGTCCCCATGCCTGCGGTTTTTGTTACAACAAGGCATTCAACCGGCAGGTATGGCGCCCGCGCACACCCGCCGCTATCCTGCGTGCCATCAAGCGGCTCATGGCCCGAAACGGATTACGATCCATCCTGGTCATCGATGACAGTTTTTTCGTCAATATCGACCGGGTCAACGAATTCATCCGCATGGTGCTGGCGGAGCACCTTGATATCAACCTGGGTTTCCAGGGACGACTGGACGGTATCACGAGAATGAACGATGCCCGCCTGGAGGACTTGGTCCGGGCCGGGACGAGGTTCCTGCAGTTCGGCGTGGAAAGCGGCTCGCCACGGATACTGAAGCTCATCAACAAGCAGGTAACCATCGAGGAGGTACTGGAGGTCAACCGCCGGCTGTCGCGCTTCAAGGAGTTGTACAGCTTCTACAACTTCATGGTGGGACTGCCCACGGAAACCGAAGAGGATATCATGCGCACCGTGGACCTGGCCTGGCGCCTGTTGAAGGAAAATCCCAACGCCAACATCGGCACCATCCACATCTACAAGGAGTATCCAGGCACGCCTCTGTACGATCAGGCGGTGGCTACCGGCTACCAGGCCCCGAGAACCCTCGAAGAGTGGTCGGAATATGACTGGCAGAGCGCCGTGGGCCGCGATCGGGATGCCACCCAGATGAAGCTCATCAAGGGAATCACGGTGGCTTCCTACTGCCTCGACGACAAGATCAGGATGCTCGGTGACAGCCAACTGGCCAGCATCCTCTCCGATCTGTACCGCCCCATATCACGCTTCCGGTTCCGGCACAAATTTTTCAGGTTCATGCCGGAAACAGTGCTCTTCTCATAAACGGGCGCTTACCAGCGGCGCAGTTCCATGAAACAGATGGGCAACCCCGCCTTGATGAAGAGTTCCTCGAAATGGGTGATGGCTGCGCTTGAATCATGCGTGTCAGAATGCAGGTCGGTGGTGGAGAACAGGATGTCGAAAGGCGGCCGGTGCGCATCGAGTTGCTGCCGGAACCAGGAAAAATAGTCCTGGTGATCGGTTTTCACCCATACGGTGGCGCGGTGTTTCAGGCACTCCGCCAGAACGGAGAAAAAGCCGGCGGACAGCAATCTCTTGTTGGCATTCTTTGATCTCGGCCACGGATCGGAGAAAAGCACGTAGGCATGGTCGATTTCTGCCGGCGCGAAGATCCTGTCCAGTCGTTCGGCCCTGGCAAGCACCAGCCGGGCGTTGTGGATGCGTCGGTTGGCGAGCTTGCGGGCGGCACGGTACAAGGGTTTGTACCCGTATTCGAGACCGACGAAAGCGCAGTCGGGCGCGGCGGCGGCCATATCGGCAAAGAAATGGCCTTGGCCGATGCCGATTTCCACGTGCAGGGGCGCCGGCCCATCACCTCCCATGATCGTCTCCACCCAGCGTCCCGCCTGTCGCTCGGTGTCAGCGCCGTGCAGCACAATTCCGGGAAACCCGCGCAGCCGTTCGTAATACGGATTCTTCTCCGACTGCATGAAGGCGTATTCCTCAGGGATTCGCGAAGGATCGAATCGTTTTTCCCCGTCCATCGGACTCTCCTCCCGCCGTTGCGAGCAAGAATCTAGCATGAATCGCCGCAGCGCTGAAGTCTAAGTATTCGGGAGCAGGGATACGGATCGTGGAACGGGCGGCGCCGGTGCAGCCTGGAACGACCGCTTCCCCCACCGTGTTGCGACGGCTGGCTGCCAATTCACGGGCTGCTTGGCGGGTACGCGGCGGATGAAGTACTATTGACCGGTGTGATTGAGAAAGAAGGAGTGTGGATGAAAAGGGTCCTGGGCATGTCACTAACTGCTTGTATTCATACTGCGTTTTGGCGGAGCGTCTGGTTTATAATGGTGCTGGCGGCGAGCTTGACGGGCGCGGCCGGTGTCGAGGCGGTTCCGCCGGGATTGGAAGCCACCGGCGCAATCGGCGCGTGGCAGAAGGCGGAACTGACCTGGTGCGGACAGCAGGAGCGGTGGCTGGCGGCGGACCAGGTGCGCGAACCGCTGCGCCGGGATGAATTGTACCGCAGTGGCGGGAGGGGCGCCATGGTGGCCGTGGTGGTGGAGGAAACTCTCTGGCCCGTCGTCGCCACGGGCGTTGAGGAATATCTCGCGGACCTGCGGGCCGCTGGTTGGGAGGTGCTGTTGACCACCGCCGGGGGCGGCTCTCCGGAGGAACTGCGCGAGTACCTGCATGGTGTGCTGGGGGAAGGCCTGGCGGGTGTGTACTTGATCGGTCCGCTGCCGGAGGCATGGTATCGGACCGATGACGGCGAGCCGTTCCCTTTCGATGCGTTTTACATGGATCTGGACGGCGTCTGGGAGGATGCCGACGGTGATGGCGAGTACGATGGACATTCCGGGGCGGCGGATTATGACGTGTTCGTGGGGCGGACGAATGCTTCGCTGCTGTCCGGCGTCCCAACAGCGGAACTGGTGAACGAGTACCTCGCCCGGGTTCATGCCTATCGCAGCGGCGTGCTGACCTCCGCCGATACCGGCCTGGTGTATATCGACAACGATTTTGTGGGTGATGCGCACAACTGGGAAGCCGATCTGGAACGCCTGTGCGGCCACGTCACCACGGTCACCGATCCGGCGACCACCTCCGGCGATGATTACCGAGGGCGGCTCCGTGAAGGTTACCGCTGGATGCAGCCCTTCGTGCATTCGTCCCATGATGCCCACTATTTCGCCGCGCCGGGAAGCGACAACGTGGTCTATTCCACTGAATTGCCCGCCATCATGCCCGCTGCGCAATTTTATCTTGCCTATGCCTGTTCCAGTGGCCGCTTCACCGCGCCTGACTGCATGACGACATGGTACTCGCTGGCGCCCACCCATGGAGTGGCAGCCATCGGCAGCGCCAAGACTGGTTCCATGTTCATGTTCCGGGATTTCTTCTCGGAACTGGCCGGCGGCAAGTGCCTGGGCGAGGCATTTCGAACCTGGGCCGATGCGTGGATGGACCGTAATCCCGGTTGGTTCATGGGTCTTAACATCCAGGGTGATCCATGCCTACAGCCACTGCAGGAACCGGCGGTGATTCAGGCGACGGCGGCAGATCTGGAGCCCGGCATGCTGCTGGCCGGGGCTGACAACGAGGTGGCTGTGGAGGTGGCGCATTTCGGCTGGACCACGCTGGATGGACTCTCCCTCCGCCTGGAAAGCGAGGACCATTACCTGGTGGTGGCAGCCGGCGAAGCGGCGTGCGGCATCGTGGCGCCGGGTGAAAGGGTGACCATGGAGGGGGTGCTGCTGCGCCTGGCATCCGCCTGCCCGGATGGGCGGGAGGTGCGAGCGCATGCATGGTTGACGGCCGATTCCGGCGAGGTCTGGGAGGATGACCTGGTGTTCACCGCGGTGGCTTCGAAGCCGGAAATCGAGGCAGCGTACTGGGATGCCTATCGGGTGATTGAAGCCGGTCAATCCGGCCGGGCATGGCTGCTGATCCGTAATCGTGGCGGCGCTGACATGGCCTCCGGCCTGGCGGCACTGTCCGGCGACGACCTGCTGGTTGCGTATCCACCCGCCGTCTCCCTGCCCATCATTGCGCGTGGGGCTGAAGCGACAATTCCCATCGACGGCATCGCCATCCACCCGGAACATCCCGACCTTGGGTATACCAGGTTTGCACTGACGCTGTCCGATTCCGGGCACACGGTGGCCTTCCATCTGCCGGTGGGCGCTGGTACAGGCTGGTCGGCGGCCTTCGACGGCGCGCCATGGCTGGCCGTGGAAGCAGTGACCGAGGGCTGCTACACGGAATGGCATCACGGCAGCCTGGATGGCGTGCCGGTGTTGCATTGCGGCAACATGGATCCGGCGTTGCCTTATTCCAGTGGTTCGGACGGAACCGCGGTGACGCCGGAATTCTTCCTGGCACCGGATTCGATGGCGGGGATCAGGCATCGAACCGAGATCGAGCCGCACTGGGACGGCGGTATCGTGGAGCTGAACCAGGGAAACGGCTGGGAACTGCTGGAACCGGTGACCGGCTATCCTTCCAGCCTGATGTGGGGCAACATGATGGCCGTGGCTGGCACGCCCTGTTTCAGCGGCAGCCAGCCGTGGCGGGTGGACCTGTTCGATTTGAGCGGTCGCGAGGGACCGGCGCGCCTCCGTTTCCATTTCGGCAGTGACGGCGGCGCCACCGATGCCGGCTGGTGGCTCAGCCACGTGTGGGTCTCCGATCCGAAGCACCCCCTGCCGCCACAGGCTCGGATCGATACCAATCTGCGGGATTACGAACCCGGCGATCGGTTCACCATCACCCTGAATGTGCGGACCTTCGCCGAGGCGACCGATGTGGCCTGTTGCATCATTCTGGAGATGCATGAAGCAACCAGGCCTCGCTATTTCTATTATCCTGAATGGAGTGGGGACTTCAGAGCGACGTCATTACGCCTGGAACCATGGTTGTGGAGCGATGCGGTGCTGATCGACGCAACCCTGCCGTCGGTGTTACCCGAGGCGGAGTTCACCGCCTGGGCGGCACTTCTGGAACCGGCTACCGGCAGGTTATTGGCGGCGCCTTCACAAGCCGGATTCAGGTGTGGCGCGGCGAAATGACCACCACCAGCGAGATGGCATTACATTTCTATATTTACTAGTAGCTTACACGTATTGTCACCATCTCCGCCAACATCGATATCGAAACTGACGGAATAGCTATCGAAATAGTGCTTGTTTTTTTACGTCTTCCGGGGTAAAAAAATGATATTCACCCTTCACTTGAAGGGACCACGGACGCAAGGAGATTTGGCATGGTGGCGAAAAAGCTTTCCCGGCACGGGTCGGGAAATGGTGAACCGGTGGGGTGGACCAAGCTTGGCTGCATGCAGCGCATGGCTGATCTGCTCGGGATGTGGAGCGTATCGGCGCAATTATTGCGGGATATTTCCCAGAAGGCCATGGCGAACGGCCAGGTGCCGCGGGCGGAAGCCTTGCTGTGGCGCAGTCTGGAAACCGCCGCAAAGACTCGCGATTCCATGGAGGAACTGAAGGCGTACGGAGCGCTCGAGGAACTGTTCGAGGTGCGGGGTCGTTGGGAGCGCTTACTGTTCGTCTTGCGCCGAAGGGCGGAGATTCTCCACAAGCTGGGAGTCGATGACGGCGTCGCCAACGCCTACCAGAAGATGGCGCAAACCTATCTCAATTTGGAGGACCCTGAGGAGGCGTTGAACTGCTCATCTCAGGCACTGGATGTGTGCGGTGAAAACTCCATCGAGTTGTTCTGCAACCTGGGTATCCAGCACGCGCGCATCCTGGCAGGGTTGGGGCGGGTCCGCAAGGCGGAAGGCGTCCTGGCCACGGTGGTGGATTCCGCCATTGGTGCATCCCAGCGGTCCCTGGCGGCAATGGTCCTGCATGAACTTGGGCTGCTCTACCTGCGCAATGCGGATTTCAATCAGGCCACGGACACGTTGAAGCGCGGACTGAGTATGCTCGAGGGCACGCACAGCACCATGCTCGAGGCGATTTTTCTCGATGATCTCGGTGATTCGTACCTCCATGGCAATGAACACCAGGAGGCGGCGCGATCCTTGCGGCACGCCATGACATTGTGGCGCCGGCTGGACAAATGCAAGGAGGCGGTGGCCACCGCCCGGAGGCTCATCGAGGTGCTCATCGTGCTCCAGCAGCCCCGATCCATCGCGGAGTTGTTGAGTGAGCTGATCCGTTTCTGCCGCGGTAACAACAAGCAAGACGAACTTGGTGATTTGATCGGGATCGCCAAGGATCTCATGATGCGCAATGAAAAAGGGTTGCTGCTGCCTTCGACGTTCGAACTCATGATAAGCGAGGCCTTGAACGAGGAAATGCCGTTGCATCCCATACTGGACCGGCTGGAGTTAAAGGGGACTGGCGTGATCTTGGACGGAGGTGTCGAGGAGGAACTGCCCGGCGGCACGGTCATCGAATTGTCCGAGGACTATGCCGAATCAGTCCTGGAGGAGCTGGAGCAGCGAAAACGGAAACCAAACTGAGGACCGCTCTCAGGTGGTTTCAGCCGGTCACAATCCCACGACGGGCAGGATATCGCACAGTGACCCCGAATCGATGGTCACGTCGGCCACTGACGCCAATTCGTCGCTCTTGCAGTTGAACGCGATGGACAATCCGGCGACCCTGGCTGCTTCCACGTCGTTGAAATGATCGCCGACGAATGCAGTGCGTGCCAGCGGAACCCCCAGTTCCGCCGCCATGCGCCGCACGCCCTCTGCCTTGTGGGCCATGTCATAGGCGGTGGCTTCAACTCCGCTGAGAAAACCCGCTTCATCAAACTGCAAACGATTGATGAAAATCCTGACAAACCAATGAAGGACTGGTTTAAGGACCGCCGTAAGGGCGAGATCGATGGAGCCGGACACGATACCCATGTGCATACCGGCCCGATGCAGTGTCGTCAGCGTCTCGATGGCGCCTGGCACTGGTCGCAGCCCCGCCAGCAGGGACACGAGCTGCCGCCTGGTGGCGCCGCTCTCCCGCCACAACCGGATATCCGATTCCGCCCATTGTTGGTAGGTGATGTTCCCCGAGAAATAGTGCTGTTTATAGGAATCGATTCGTTCCCGGTCACAACCGAGCTGTTCATGCAGGTAGCTCCAGATGAACTGGATGCCGTCGATCAGCGTTCCATCAACATCGAAACAGATCAGGTCGCAGTTCAATGCTCCTCCTCGATGCCCGTCGAACCTTCTCGAAGGTTGGTGCGGAAGCACCTTACTGCACCGGATACATGATCGTCCACCATGCCATCCGGGGGCGGGCATGTCACCGTTCGGTCGCCCGGCGGCTCGATGTGGAGCGGGAAGGGCGATTGGCCTTCCACCGGCCGGTGAGTATACTGGCATCATGAAAGCGCCTGTGCTCAAGCCGTATTTCAGACTCGCCCGGGGTTTGGTGACCGCCCGTCGGCCCGTATACCTGCATTTTGCGGTGACGCATCGCTGCAATCTGCGCTGCCGGATGTGCGCCGCCTGGCGGTTGGCGGATGAGGATCATGAAGTGCGGATCCAGGAGATCCGCCGGATTGCCGCGGCCTTCGCCCGGCTTGGTTGCGCCCTGGTGAGTCTGGGCGGGGGTGAACCTTTTCTGCGTGAGGATCTTCCCGATGTAATCGCAGCCTTTGCCGTCGAGGGCATCCGCGTGCGCGTGCTGACCAACGGAGTGGCGCCCGATACCGCCACGCTGCGCCGCGCCTTCGCAGCCGGCCTGGCGGATGTGTCCATCTCGCTGGACTCGCTCGAACCGCGGGTGCAGGGTCTGATCGACGGCGACCCGGACAGCCTTCACCGCAAACTTGACACCCTGGCGGCACTACTCG
>JAFGDC010000489.1 GCA_016932295.1 candidate division CSSED10-310 bacterium | reverse complement strand
GAGTGGATTTTGCCCGAGTGAAGCGGCAAAATACTATAGTTGAAGCAGCCACCGTCGAGATGCAATGGCGGAGGATATCATGGCGGCACGGAGCGGGAGATGGCGCAGCGCCTGGCATCAGGCACGGGCGGTACGGGCGCACCAAAGACCGCCCGCCGGAACACCGGCACGGCGTGCCTTGTTCTGGTGCGGCGTGCTGCTCCTGACCGTCTACCTGGTGGCATTCTCCGACGAACGGCTGCCTGGACATGAACGGGCGCGCCGGGACCGGGCGCTGCGGTACCGTACATTCATCCAGTGTGTCGTCCGAACGGGCACGAACAATCACTTGTGGAATGGCATGGCAGCACCGGAAGCAAAAGGACCGTCGTCGTCCATGGTCGAAGAAGCATCGCCGGGAATTGAACCATCCCCTGCCGAGTGACCAGTCCGGAACCAGAGGGGAAGTACTCAACGCAACCTCAGCGTGAGGTAGTCGAATTCCCGCCTTTCCACCGCCACTTTCTTGATGAACCGGTTGAGTTTCCCGTTGCCGATGACCGGCAGGAGTTCATCACGGGCGATCGCTCCGGTCACCTCGTCGGTCAGCCCGGCATAATCCAGGTTCCGCCGTCGCGCATAAAAGGTGCGCCGTTTCTCGAGCCAGGCATGATACGCACGGCAAGCCCGGCGCAGGGGGCGGATATCGACGCCGCGGGTGGCATAGAGTTCCTGCATGTCTCGCAAGAGGATGAGCAGTTCGTCGTGGATCATGAACTTCGTTCGGTACAGGCCATGGGGAGCCAGCGTGGGAAGTCGGTGTTTCGCCGCCAGGTTCCGAAGGCGGCTGGTCATCATGGTGAGGTAGTCCCGTGCCGGCTTGCCCCACTGATCATCGGCGCCATAAAGCCGCCGGTAGTGATCCAGGTATTCTGGAAAATGGTCGCCGATGGTGGTCATGAAACAGTCCTTCTGGCGGCCGGGTTTCAGCGTCAGTGCCATGGGCAGGATGAACTGCACTCCGAGCAGCCGGAAACGGGAGAACAGGGCATCAATGTCAGACTCTCCGTCCGCGAGCAATGGCAGGATTGGCATGGCCAGGACGCCGGCATCCAAGCCCGCCGACCGGAATTCCTCGAGGGTGGCGAGCCGGTCTTCCACCGTTGCGGCACCCGGTTCGATGACCGACCGCAGGCGGTCATCCAGCATGGTAAGCGTCATCATGAGAAGGAACCCGCCGCGGCTGTGGATGGTCTTGAAGTACGGCAGATCGCGGCGCACGAGGGCCGATTTGGTCATCACCACGACCGGATAGGCGTGCTCCGCCAGCACTTCGCAGCAACGAGCCATGAGTCGTTCGGTCTTCTCCGCCGGTTGATAGGGATCACTCACGCCTGATCCGATGCAGATGGGACCGAATTCGCGGCGGTGCTGCAACTCGTTCAGCAGCAACTCCGGCGAGTTGACGCGGACGGTGATATCCCGTTCGAAATCGCCCTCCACATAATAGCGTTCGGCCCTGCCATCGCAATATTTGCAGGCGTGGGCGCAGGCCTGGTAGGGGGAGAATGCGTACTTGCCCCCCAGCAGCCCGGGCCACTTGTTGCGGCGTAAAAGATTCTTGACGGTCTTGCGGTGCGTCTGAAAATTCATGGTTACGTTCCCCGCGAGGCATACCAGCGCAACATTCATTGTCCACAAGCCGGTGCCGCCTGTCCATCGACGCTTGGGGAAACAGCTCTTGGGTTGGATCGATACAGTTATATCAAACATATGGAATGTATGAATCCCGAGGAATGCAACGAGGTTGCCTGAATCGGGCGGGGGCGCAGTCGATGGATGGTCAGGCAGCAGTTCGACTGCAGCTCGGGAAAGCGACGGAATGTTGACACATAGCGGCTTTTTGTACATGCTACCTGCTAAGGAACGATAGGCAGGATATTTTCATCGTTGTCATCGATGATGGCGGCAAGGAAGGGTTCACTGTGGATTTATTTGAGAAGACGACCATTTTACTTGTGATATTTTCAGCTATGCTTGCCTGTGGAGATGCCGGGGCGGCCTGGCAGATCACCCAGATCACCAACAACAGCGTGGACGATGGCGGCGTAATCGTCGGAGAGAACGGAGGAAACCTCGCCTGGAAGGATACGGACAACAGGATTCTCTATTTTTACAACGGCACATCCACGTACACGGTGACCACGGCCTGGTTCGCCAGTTGGCACATGGACGGCACGACGGTGCTGTACGAAGGGTTTGACGGCAACGACCGGGAAATCTACCAGTGGACCACCAGCGGCACCACCCAGTTGACCAGCAATTCCCAGGACGAGATGAATCCCCGCATCAGCGGCTCCAACAAAGCCTGGATGAGCTTTTACAGCAGCGGCAGTGAGATCGTGTTCAACGGCAGCAGGATCACCAACAACTCCTATCCCGACGATCATCCCACCATGGGCGGCGGCACGGTGGCATGGTTCGCCCTGGGTGCGTATGCGGGTGGCGTGAATTACGTGCAGTACTACAACGGGTCCGTGCATACCATATCCGCCGCTGGTGATAGTCCCTCCACCGCCTCCCTGACGATCGACGGTAATCGCGCTGCCTGGACGGCCCTGTATGGAGGCAGCGATCGCGAGGTGGCCTATTTCAACGGCTCGTCCACCATCAGGCTGACCAACAACAGCAACGACGAGTACGCCATTGATCTGGACGGCTCCAGGATTGTCTGGCTCGGTACCGGAGGCTCCGATGGTGGAACCGACTACGAAGTATTCTACTACAATGGTTCGAGCACCTCGCAACTGACGCAGAACAGCCTGAACGAAAGCTATCCACAGATCAGCGGCACAAGGGTGGTCTGGTCGGTCCGTTCGGATGGTCCCCCTTACACCTATTACATCTACTGTTACAACGGTTCGACGACGGAAACGGTGTACAGCGGCAGCCAGAGCGTCTCGTACCCACAGATCAGCGGCACCACCATCGCGTTCCCTTATTACGACGGGAGCGACCACGAGATCATGCGGGCGGTCGCGGTGACACCAACCGCCACGCCCACCAGTTCACCCACCTGCACCCCCACATTGTCTCCCACGCTCTCACCCACGCTGACACCAACCCTTTCACCCACTCAATCACCGACCTCGTCACCGACGCTCACCGCCACATTGAGTCCCACGTTGACTCCCAGCCTGACGCCTTCACTGACACCGACCCTCTCACCGACGCCAACGGTCACGATCACGCCCACCGCGACCCTGTCCCCCACCTGGACGCCGAGCGCCACGCCGACCGAAGTGCCGCCCATCCCGGTGCTGAACGGCGCCGGCCTCCTGCTGCTCCTGGCGGCACTGGGGGCGCTGGTGACACTGGCGGGCCGCCACTGAGACTCGAACATCCGCCATCGCCGGTACCGGAAATAGTGATGTGTCAATCACCTGCACCAGCCGGTGAACGCCGACCGACCGGGACCGGTGTTCACATGGCCCGCAGTTCCTTGATGCGATCCTGGTTGATGATGTTTGGATTATCGCGGGCCAAGGCTTCGTACATCTCCAGGGCGGCGGCGATGCGGCCAGGATCCCGGGTGAGGCGCGCCAGTTCATAGGTGAGGGCTGCTCGTTCGATTTCGGCCTCGGTTTCATCCAGCATTCGCTGCAGCAGCCGTTCTCCTTCCCGCCGGTCGATATCGCCGGTGAGTTGCGCGTGCAGCAACCGGTGTTTGAACCGGAGATCGTCGCGCTGCATGGTGCCGAGCAGCGGCGCCGCCCGGTCGAGATACTCCAGGGCAAGCCGCGGCCGGCCAAGCCCCCTGGCGGTTTCAGCCCGGTCGATCAGGCAATCGGCATAATGGCTGGGGATAGTCTCCAGTAATCCCATGGCTTCCTCAAGAAAGGCATCGGATTTGTCCAATTCACCGACGATCCTGTGCAGGTAACCGAGCCGATGCACCGCCCAACCTATGGTCGCCCTATCATTGAGCGGCCTGATTATCTCCAGGCACTTGGTGACGTACTCGATGGATTTGCGCATGTCTCCTTCGAAACTATAGGACCCTCCGATGTTGGCCATGGCGGCGGCCAGGCTGCGCCGGTCACCCAGTTCACGGGCGATGTCGGCATGCCGGTTGTAGTGCTCCCTGGCGGCGGTGAAATCACCGTCATGATCGCAGATGATGCCGAGGTGGGCGACGGTGATCCCGAGCAGGTACAGG
>JAFGDC010000488.1 GCA_016932295.1 candidate division CSSED10-310 bacterium | reverse complement strand
GAACCCATATACATGATTGGCCATGATCGCCCAGGACAGGTGAAACGCCACATCCTTCCCGGATGCGTAGGATTGATCGATGACATCTTGCGCGGTGGGACGTTTCACCGTGTTGACATATTCCATGGCCGACATGCCGCTCCGCCGGTACTCCTCATCACCCGTCACCGCGCTCAAGGCGGCCAGGAACACGGCATCCTGATAGTACACCCAGCCATTGCTCTCCTGGAATGCCATTATCCAGCCGGCTGTCTCGAGAATCGCGGCGTGGATATCAGGCTGCTGTAAGAATTCGTCCACTTCCAGCAAACCCAGGGCGATCAGGCCGTTCACGTTCTGCGAAGCGACGCCCGCCGGCGCATCCATATCGGTGATATCCCACGGCCATGTGCCATCGGCATGTTGCACGGCAATCAGGCGTTCACTCGCCAGGTAGGTAGAACCGAGCACCTGCCGCAGACTCAGTTCCGCACAGGCGAAAGGCACCGCCACACACGTGACGGCGAAACCGGCAACCACTAAAAGTAACGTTGTTTTCATGCCAGGCTCCTTGCTCATGGTTCCCAGGGACTCGCGGGATCAGGTTCCTGAAAACGGGGTACATCGAAGAATCCCAGCGGATATGGCGCATCCTCATCATCGAACAAACGGCGCACCACGTCTGGGAGCCCTTTCCTGAACCAGTCCAATCGGTCTGAAATGCCTTCCCCGGTTTCAGCCGGAACCGGAGCCACGCGGACAGACCCGACGCCATCCGGCGCATCGAGCCGCCACTCTCCCGCCGCCAACTTGCGCACCTCTCCAGCTCCGGGCATCCAGACCTTCACCGCGCCTTCTTCAATACGGACATCCGTGACCGTGCCACGTACCGTGATCACGCCGCGGACGGGAGTGGTTTCGACCCGCAGAAATGCAACGGGTAGCCGGATTTCGCAGGCTTCACTGGAAGGAACATGAAAACCGACCGCGCCACACGAGATGTCCATGATCACCTTGTCGGCGCGAAACAGGCGGCTGACCATGTCGATCCTCAGGATGGAGTAGTCATGCATGCGCCAGATCGCCGATCCGCTCGCCACCTCGGCAGTCCTGTCAAACGTATAACACACCGCGGGGGGCGCGATCCGTTCTCCCGCGCTGGCTACCGAGGCGGCGCCCGCAGCCAGCACCACCACCGGCGGTGAGCCGGCCGCCACCTGTATCGTTGCGGCCCGTACTGCGCCGGTTAACAGCACGCCGGTCATGATGCACAGCATCGTTCGGTTCGCCTGCCATCCGCGCCGCTTCGGTACGCACAGGCCTCTTTTCATCGTAATGTCGTGTTGATTCGGTAGTGACTTCTTCACTCGTCTCGCTCCAGTCCGTTCATTCCGACCGGGAGTAGTACATCCCATAGCCGCCGTATTTTGCTCGTCGCAACTCACTGGTTTCTTCCACATTATTGAGCACCGTACCCAACAATCTGATTTTCGATGATCTCAGCCGTTCCGCCGCCATCCTCACGTCATCCTGGCGAGCGCCGCCGGTAGCGATCACCAATAGTACGCCGGAGACATGCCGTCCCACCAATAATCCATCGGAGACACTCAGCAGAGGCGTGGTATCGATGATGATTCGTTTGTACGTCTGCTCCAACTCGGAGAGCATCGCCCGCAGCGCCGCCGAACTCAACAGCTCCGATGGGTTTGGTGGTTGCGGCCCGGCGGGCAGGACATCCACCATGTCATTGATGGATCTGATCGCATCCCTGGTCCGGACGGATCCGCTCAACACCGAGGATAGTCCCACATCATTCCGCAGATTGAAGATCTTGTGCAATCGCGGTTTTCTCATATCCGAATCGATGAGCAGCACCTTGTCCCCACTCTGTCCGAAGCTCAATCCAAGATTTGTCGTGACGAAAGACTTACCCTCACCCTTCAAGGCGCTCGCCACCATGAGGACTCGATCGTCGTGCTCACGGGCGGTGAACATCAGCGCCGTTCTTATATCCCTGAATTGTTCGGTGATTATCCCGGTCGGATGCGCCACCACCGCTTGTTCGCTCAATTCCGCCTCCTCATCTATGGAAGCGAGGTTGAACAAAAAACCCAGGACAGGGAGGCCCGACAACCGCCTGACGTCATCCACCGATCGGAAGCGCGTATCGAGCCGCTCCTGCACCGCGACGGCGAAGATTCCGGCACACAATCCCAGGAGCAATCCGAGTGTGGCGTTCAAGCCCTTCCTGGGCAAAACGGGGATGGTGGGAACCTGGGCGAAGTCGAGAATCCGGATATTATTGCTGTCTATGCCGCTGGAAAGATCGATCTCCTTCTGTCGTTGCAGCAGATCCGCGTACATCTGGCGATTGGATTCCACGTCGCGTCCGAGTGACTCGTACTCCAACAAGCTGCGCTGCGCCTGCAGGGCGGCTTTTTTCTCAGCCTCGAGCGCCTGTTGCAAGTCCGCCTGCTGGGCCTGGAGATTATCGAGGTTCATACGGAGGTTTTCCGCGATCCGTTCGATTTCGGCGTTTCTCTGCCGTTCCAGTTCATCGATCTGCGCCTGTAACTTGATCATCTCGGGATGACGCTCACGGTAACGGCGCGCGGCGCTCTGTTTCTCCGTGGTAAGCAGCATGAGCTGCCGCTGGTTTTCCTGCAGGAACCCGTTGGTGTAAATGTCGGGAAACGCCGCGAGCTTAACGGGATCATCCTGTATGCGCGCCAGTTCCTTCAACTTGGTGCGATTCTTGAGCAGGGCGGTGCGCACCTGGGTCAGTTCCGCCTCGTAACTGAGGATGCGGCGATCGCTTATCTCCCGTTGCTGCTGTACCGATACCATGTTCACCTGTTCGGCATACTCCAACAGGCGCTGTTCAGAAACCTCCAGCGTCGCTCGCAACCCTTCGTTCTGACGGATCAGTTCGTTGTACGCTCCCTGTGATGCCTCCACCCGCCACTCAAGATTCATCTCCACGTATTCCGAGGCAAGGCAGTTGACGATGGTGGACAGCTTCTCCGGATGCCTGCCGCGCATCTTCACGTCCACCAGGCGGCTTCCCTTGATGGGTTCGATCATGTAGTCATCGATGAGGAGCGCCAGGGGATCGGCGGCACTGCTGTACGGCTCCGTCTGCATCAGGTGCAGCTTGTCCATGACCCGCTGCGCCAACCGCCGGCTTTTCAAGATCGTATACTGAGTCTGGTAATAATCGTCCGATGTCTTGACGGTCAAAATGTCTTCATAATTCATGATCCGCGGATTGTCCCGCTCGATCAGGATGCGGGCGGCGGCTTCGTAGACCGGCGGCTGCAGCATGGACATGACGATCGCCGCGGCGGTGAAGATGAGGGGGGTCAGAACCAGGACATACTTGCGTCGCTCGAGCACCTGCGGCAGTGAATGCAGGAACCGGATTCCGGCATCCTCGCCGCCCTTGACCGGCTCATCCCACTGCATTAAAAAAAGCGCTCCGGCAGAATGATGATATCCTGGTCCTCCAACTGCAGATCGGCACCATCTTCGTCTCCCTCGATGGCCCGTTGCAGGTTGTAACGCATGGTACGCTCAACATCTCCGTCCGCTCTCAGTATTCTCACCTTGGTCAACGCCGCCTTTTCCGTGGCGCCGCCTGCCAGGGTCACCGCCTTGAGGACCGTCGTGCCGCCTTCGAGGGGATACGCGCCCGGTTTACGTACCTCACCGAACACAAAGAACTGGTTGGAACGCGGCACATACACGGTATCACCCGCCTCGATCACCACATCCACGGCAGCATTTCCCTGGACGATAAGTTCGTACAGACTGACCCGCTTCGGTTCAGCATCTGCATCCTGACGGCCATGGGTGATGAGCGCAAACCGACCGCGCAGATCGCCCTGCAGCATCCGCACGCCACCCGCGGTGGTCAGCAGCTCCAGCAAACTGGTCCGCCGGGTCAGGTAATACACGCCGGGATTAGCTACCTCGCCAAGCACATTCACCTTCTGGCTGCGATACTCGGTCACCGCCACCGTCACCAGGGGATCGACGATGTATTCCTCGTTCAAGCGATTCCCGATCAGTTCGGCGAGTTGCCGCGGCGTGCGCTCCGCGGCATGGATCTTGCCCAGCAGGGGAAAGTTCACGGTGCCGTCGGCGCCGATCCTGGCGGTCGTCTTGAGATCGTCATGCCGCCAGACGGTGATGCTCACCTGATCCTCCGCGCCAAGGATATAGCCGTCATCCGCTTCCCGAGCCACCTCATTTTGAGCCACCTCATCCTGAGCCACCTCATCCTGAGCCACCTCATCCTGAGCCACCGCCGGTCCCGGATGCGGGAACAGGATGAGGATCGTCAGGCAGCATGCCTCCACCAGGCCACGGAATAGTTTCAATCCTTCACTCCACTATCCCGAATAAATAGGGTCGGTCACGATGACCCCGCACGCATTCCAGTTCTCTCACATCGCCATGGACCCGGGCGGGATTGCCATACGCCACGGCAAAGGCCGGTATATCCCTCGTAACTACGGCCCCGCTTCCGATCAAGGCATTCTCGCCGATCTCGACGAAGGGCAGAATAGTGACATTGACCCCGATCTTCACTCCCTTCCTGAGCGTCGGACCCCGCATGCATTCCCTGGATTGCGGGCAACCGGGGTGAATGTCATTGGCGATGGTCACCCCTGGCGCCATGAACACGTCATCCTCGAGAATGCTGAATTGCGCGACATAGATATTACAGTGGAGATGCACACGGTCACCGAGAACACAGCCATAATCAATGACCGTGTTATTCCAGATCGCCACCTTGTCCCCGAGCCGATTCTGCTCTCGTATCACCACGTTGTGGCCGGTTTCCAGGTATTCGCCTATCGTCGTCCCTTCGTAGATCACGGTTCCGCTTCTGAGCACCGCGCCGGCGCCGATGATGAGCCGCCTTTCCGCAATGCTGCGCCCGGTCCGATACCCGAGCCGCACCGTCGGATCGAGTTGCGCATCAGGCCCAAGACTCACCTCATCGCCGGTGAAGGGATCGACAGCGTCCCGCCTGTTCATGATTACCTCCCGATCCCAATCTCGTGCTGCTCGAGGAGAACATCCCGCTGGTGCAAGGCCGCTCTTACCGCCAGGTAGATGTTGTGCAGAGTCATCAGGTGGAGATCCTCGGCATGCTGCATATGGTGTACCGGCACGTTGACACTGTAATCGACGCTCAGTGCCAGTGAACCGCCATCGAAACCGCTCAAGCCGGCGGTTCTCGCACCGTGCTCGCGGGCATACTCAACCGCCGCCAGAACATTCTCGGAATTGCCGCTGCAGCTTATGGCGATGAGCAGATCACCAGGCTCCATCGCGGCGCTCAGTTGTTCGCTGAATATGTACCGGTAATCGAGATCATTGGCAATGGCGGTGATGGTGGAAATATTTGCATTCAAGGAATAGGCTCTGAGTCGACGGCGCCCCAGGGGAGACGCGTGCTTGGCCAGGTCACAGGCGAAATGAAGCGCTGCCGCGGCGCTGCCACCATTACCGCAGGTGAAAATCTGGTTCCCATTGTCATACGTCGCGATAATCACTTCGGCCAATTCCGCCATCGCCACCGGGTTCACCAGGTGCATCACCCGTCGGGCTTCCGCCAGGTAGCATCGGATACTTGTTTCACAGTTCATCGTCCATTCCCACTTTCAGGTCGTACAGCCGCCGAGATCATAACGCGATTGTACCCGCCGCTACAATCCCTCACTATTTTCACCGTGGATCCGGAGTCCTGTCCGGCGAAAGGATAGACCACCTGCACACCGGCATCCGAAAAATTGAAATCGAGTTCATCGAGATCGGACAGCGCGTGCCGCAATCCCGGCTGAGTATCCGGATCCGCGTAGAGCAGGAAGTACCCACCACCACCCGCTCCCGAGATCTTGCCGCCGGCAGCGCCGTTTTCCAATGCCCGCTGGTAGATTTCATCGAGCTTCGAATTGGAGATATCGGCAGCCAGCCGGCGCTTGATCATCCAGCTCCAATGAAGATGGCGCCCGACCTCCGCAACCGCTCCCCGCTCGAGATCGGCGGCAACCGCCGCCACCCTGTCCCGCAGGCTTCTATGCAACATGCCGGTATCGCCCATGCGTCCCACCTGGTGCCGCAGGATATCGCGCGAATGCCTCGTCCGGCCTGTATTGAAGAGCAACAGCGACCGCTCCAGGCGTTCCCGATGCCGGGGTGCCATTCTCACCAATCGAGGCGTGACACGATCATCCGCATGAAACGCCAGGTGACGGATGCCGCCGAACACCGCGATGTACTGATCCTGCTTGCCGATCGGCCACCCCAGCCGATTGATCTCGATGTCACAAGCGCTCTCTGCCAGCACCCGCGCCTCGAGCGGTGCCCCTCCCATGCAGGCCAAGGCCTGCACAAGCGCGACCGCCAGGCT
>JAFGDC010000487.1 GCA_016932295.1 candidate division CSSED10-310 bacterium | reverse complement strand
GTCAAACACCGCAAGCCCTCCAAATCATTTTTTGGCAGGGGTTGTTCGAAGAATGCCACCCGCTGTTCGGCGAGTGCTTCCGCACATTGCAGTGCCGCTTCCAGCTCATACCCCTGATTGCCATCGACCCAGATGGCGGCGAGGTCCCCAACGAGCTTGCGCACCGCCTTGATCCGCTCGATGTCGGCGTGCAAATCGAGACCGATCTTCATCTTGATGGCTCGGAAGCCTTTCGCCAGGAATACCCCTGCCTGCTCGACGGATTCCTGTACACCCCCGATGCCGATTGTCATACTGGTGATGATCCGCGGCCGGATGCGATGCAGCATCTCCACCAACGGGCGCTTCATGGCGCGAGCCACCGCATCGTGGAAGGATATATCGACCGCGGCGGCAGCCGGCGGCATGGATGGTCCAAACCCACTCAGGAAATCCTGCAGCTCGTCGGCATCCGCCAGTTCGGTTCCGGGCAGGCTGGAGCGGATTTCCCGCAATCGCTGGATAACGTCCTCAAGCGTCAAGCCAAGGGAGAGCGGAGCGGGTGAGGCGGCGCCCCAGCCGTCGGCGCCCTCGACGCGAAGCCTGACAACCGCCACATCCGCCCTGGTGGTGGTGCCAAGCGCGATGGTGAGTGGTCTGAGCAACGGAATGCTGACATGGTGTATGTCCATTTCCTCGATCAGCATGCCGGTGCCTACGCTGTTCCGATAACGCTGATATCGCTGATGAGGAGATCCGGACTGTACGCCAGGTTGTTGCGCTCCAGGCGATTGCTGCGGGCCTCTATCCTGTGGAAATCCTGGTAGATGTTGCCGGCGATCATGGTATCGGCGGCGCGACCCTGTATCTTGCCGCCCCGCACGTAAAAGCCTATGCCGACATTCATGGAATAGTGGCCCTGGAGAATGTTGCCGGAGTGGAAGCCGATGACATCGTTCACGATCAGACCCTCCGCCATGTCCGCCACCATGTCCGCCAGGTTCCTGTCGCCGGGTTCCATCACGAGGTTGTTGAAGCGCGGTCCCGGCATGATGTCCATCCCTGACATCCACATGGAGCGCTTGAGACCGTTGCCGGTACTGGCGCGTTTCGCTTTGGCGCCTGCATCCAGGTCGAAAATGAAATTGCGGAGAATGCCATTTTCGACAATGAATTTCCTGTCGGTGGGGACTCCTTCATCATCAAAGGGTGTGGCTCCTGGTGCATAATCCATGGTCGGATCGTCGATCAGCGTGACGTTGTCCCCGAAGATCCTGGTGTTCAGCTTGTCCATGAGCGGCGTCAGACCACGATTGACATTGTGCCCGTTGACGCCTTCCAGGACGCGGTAGAGCAATGCCCAGGTGGATGACGCCCTGAACAGCACCGGCATCGGCCTGGCGGGCACCTCGCACAAGCGGCTTGAGAAGTCGTTTTCGGCGATCAGTTCATCGATGATTTGCCGCGGAAAGGTAAAATACCGGCAACTGGTGATCTCTTTGTTGATTCCTTCCTTGCTTCGCTCATACATGCTGAGCAGGGAAGCGGTGAAGGTCGTGCTGCGGTAGGATTCATGCTTGCCGTTGGAATTGAGGATGGACACTTCCTTGCATTCATTGTCGAAATACAGGTTCAGACCGAAGCGGCCGCCTTGTTTCTTCACGTAATCGTAGATGGCCCGGCCGTCTGCCACGATATCGTCCGTGGTCATGGCTGCGAGCCGCGGATCGTGGATGATTCCTCCTCCGCCCGAGGATGGGGTGGATGGAAAATCGAACAGTACCCTGGGTCCCACCGCCGCCGCCTGCAGAGCACTGTCGATCAGGTCGCCGGGCCGGGCGGTGAGGCTGCCCACCGCCACCCCCAATCGGCCGTTTCGGATAACCCGGATGCTCAATTCACGCAGATGCCGTTCAATCACGTCTATACCACGCCAGTTATAGAAGTTCAGTGGCGCATTCTTTTTGTCCGTGAACAGGATCTCCACGCTGTCTGCCTGCTGCTTCGCCTGGTTGAGTATTGATTCCAGCATGATCAACCTCCGATAATGACGTTGCGGATCAGGATGTGCGGACTGCCGAGCCCCGATTTGTCGAGCATCTGCATGTCGTACAGCGCGGCGCGACTCTTGCCGCAGCCACCCCACTCACTCATGTGCAGGGTATCTCCGATCTGTTGAATGTTGCCAAGCGTTGTGAAGACATTGCCGGCGATGTTAATGTTCTTGACCATGCCCCCAAGGCGTCCGTTGGTGATCTCGAACCCATACTGAGCGCCGAAGGTGAAGATGTCGCCCATGGTCTGACCGCCCTTGCCGCCGCAAAGGTACAATCCCCTGTCAACTCCTGCCAGCATCTGCTCAAAGGGGGTTTCTCCCGTGTCGATGTAAATGTTCGACATGCGAACCAGCGGCATGAATCGATAATCCATGGCTCGATAGTTACCCGTGGGGGCTCCATCGAGCAGGGTGGCGGTCATGCGTGACATGAGCCGGCCGGAAAGAATTCCATCCTTGACCAGGTAGGTCCTGGTTCCTCGCACGCCTTCGTCGTCATACACATAACTGCCGGGAGCCCCGGCAAGGTCTGACCGGTCTATAATGTTGAGGATGGGTGAGCCGATTTGCCTGCCCATGGAAACCGCCGCATGCAGACTGGGATTATAGACGATGTCGTCGGATTCACTGAGATGTCCGAAGGCTTCGTGCACGAAGACACCGCCAAGCTCGGAATCGCAGATGACCGTGTGGTTGCCGGGCCTGACCGGTGTGGCATGAAGCAGCCCCAGGGCGGTCTTTGCCCTGCCTTCCAGTTCGGCGTGGCGGTTCAGCAGCTTGCTGAAGTCGCTGTCGTACCCGTACGAAAATCCGAGCATTTCGGTGGTGCCGTTCCCCTGCACGATGATCCTGCCACCGATCCTGCACACCAGCTCTTCCTGCGCGATCACCGTGCCCTCGCTGTTTACGAACCATTTGTCGTTGAATGTCTCGTGATATCCCACCGTTGTCGTGGTGATGCCATCGATACCCAGGAGCAGTCTGGTGTAATCCTCTATCAGGGCGCATTTCTCCTCGAACGAAACGCCGCGTGGATCCATTTCCGGCGTCAGCCGCACATCATCCACCACCACTGGCGCCGGCGCCAGCCGTGCGTTGGCGGTGAACGCGGTCATGGCGGCCGCCGCCCTCTCAGCGCCGCGCAGTGCTTCCGTAACCCCTTCGGGCGCCGTGAAGGATACAGCCCCGAAGCCACCGCCGTTCACCACTGAACACCGGCCACCTGAGATCAAGGTGTTACTGACATTGTGCAAATCGAGCTTGTTGTAGATGATCGACTGGTGCCGGGCGCTGTGAAACATCGCATCCCGGTAGTGCGCATCGCTGCTGGCGACAGCCTTCTTCAAGTGTTCTTTCATATCTCCTCCTGTCAGTGGAACGCGGCCTTCCATCCTGAACGTGTGGAATGGAACCGCCGCCTTTCCGCGATCACCGGACGGCACAATAGTTTCGCCCGTGGATCGTTCCAGTCAACGCAGCCTATACCGTCCGGCGCCGTTCATGCAACTGTTGAAAGGTGGGGCAGGATGGTGTAGGTACCAATGTCGAATCGCACCAAGGAGGAAACGATGGAGTATGAAAAGAGAGTGATGAGCGGGATCCAACCCACGGGTGACATCCATATCGGTAATTATCTGGGTGCGATCAGGCAGTGGATCGAGCTGACCAGGGACCACAAGTGTTTTTACGTGATCGTAGATTATCATGCCATCACCATCGAATACGATGTGGCCGCGTTCCGCGGGAATGTCTTCCGCGCAGCGCTGGTCAACGCCGCCTGCGGACTCATGCCCGGTACTTGCCTCATGTTCGCCCAATCACAGGTACCGGAACACACGGAACTCTGCTGGGTGCTCAATTCCTGCACCATGGTCGGGCGCCTCACCAACATGACCCAGTTCAAAGATAAATCGCAGCAGCACTCCGACAATATCAACGCGGGGTTATTGGTCTATCCCGTCCTGCAAGCCGCCGATATTCTCGTCTACAAGGCGGCCATGGTGCCGGTGGGGGAGGATCAACTGCAGCATCTGGAGCTGACGCGCGAGGTGGCGAAACGGTTCAATCAGCGGTTCGGCGAGACCTTCCCAATGGCTTCCGCCTGCGGAAAGTCCGTGCGCATCATGGGCCTGGACGGGGAAAGCAAGATGTCGAAAAGCAAGGGCAACTATATCGGTATCCTCGATCCCCCCGACGTGGTCTGGGAGAAGCTGCGCCCAGCCAAGACCGATATCAAGAGAATGCGTCGCACTGATCCGGGTAATCCACTGGTATGCAACATCTATTCATTGCACGAGCACTTCACTCCGGAGGACAAACGCGAGGAACTGGCGCATGGCTGCCGGAACGCCGGGATCGGCTGCATTCAATGTAAAAAAGTACTGGCCGGTACCATCTCCGCAACTCTTGCTCCGATCCAGGATCGTTACCAAGACCTGTCGGCGCATCCGGACCTGATACGCGACTT